>NZ_JANFYZ010000009.1 GCF_024460775.1 Desulfovibrio desulfuricans
ACACACCCACGATGCCGCCGTGCTTCCAGTGTGTTTCCATTTCGTTGTAGGAAAGTTCAAGCACACCCAGAAGGTCTTCAGGGCAGTCCACAGGGATCTGATAGTCAAGACCCTTGGGATTCTGGGCCCGAGAGGCCGCCTCCTGTTTGATGTCGGACACAAAGCTCGGCCAAGGGCCGCTTTCAAGCTGGTCCAACAAGGGGGTTGCATGTTTCGCCATTGCCATACCTCCACATGGTTTGTTTGTATCACGCGCTCGCGTGACGTGCCGGTCAACTGCGGCGATCCGGTGCGGCAATCCGGGGTACAGGCGCGAAATCGCTGCCCGTGCATGGCGGGGATACTCCCCCCAGCACACGCATGAAGGTAAAACCTGCATGCGCCCGCCCCGTAAAATCGGGACGCCCCAAGGGATCGCGGATAACGGACGTGCAAGGGCCACCGACCGTCAGGCCGCAACGCGGTCAAAACACTGATTAGCCCATTTTCCACTTAATGACAACCGGGGCGGCATGATATACGCAAAAGGCGCAAGAATACCCGGCGATCAAGGCTTTGCGACACAATGCACGTGAGCACAGTATGCCAAAATCATTACTTTAGGCGAGACGTGCGGGCATTTTTTTACGTAAAAAAGCAACTTTTTTCTTAAATATTGTACTATTTTTCACAACATTACCGCACAGCCTTGGCAAAGTACTTTCTTGCGCGTATGATCAAAATGGAATGTGCGGATGCGCCGCACCAACAACGGCCTCACACGGCCGCATATCCGCAAGGGTTATCATTATAATGAAAGACGAACTTGGACTGTACTATCACCCGCAGGCGGGCAATGCCCTTTCGCGCGTCTACGTGCGCCGCGGGCCTGACGGCGAGGTTGAATTTCGCCTCTGGCGCGCCGACCATCCCGAAGTGTGGGAGCGTCACCCCTGGCTGAGCATGGCTGTGGTGCGCAGTGCCGCGCGCATGTATCAGCAAGAACGCAATGCCGAATCTGACCCCCTGCTGCTGTACGACATCGCCGTGGCCCGCGCCCTGCTCCAGGAGGACGAAGCGTGAACGGACGCTGGCTGCTGGCCAACCGCGATTTTCTCGTCCGCGACCTGGTGCGCGACTATTGCACCGTTTACAGCCTGCTGGCCGACCAGCGCCGCCGCTTTGACGTGGACGGAGCCGTTTCTTACACAGCCTTGCGCGACCTTTTGGGCGAGGCCATGCGCAAGGGGGTTTTCTGGCGACTCAAAGACACGGCCCATCACCTTTTCCGTAACAGCCCCGGCATAGAGGCCATGGCCCCCGGCGGCATGCCGCCGCTGGAGCTGCCGTTGCCGGAAGAACCCGCCGATGAAAACGGCAATGCCGCAGAGATGGCGCAGATCACCGCGCTGCGTCGCCATGCGGACAGCGTGTTGCCTGGTGGCGCGCAGGCCCAGAAGGCTTTTGAAACCCTCATTGACTGGTGCATTGGCTACGCCTTTCACGAATGCGCCAAACTGAAGGAAGACGCCTTTCAGGGCCAGCACTACGCCAACCGGCTTATTCAGATTTCGCGCAGGCCCGGGGTTACGGCAGACATGTACAACCCCTTGCGCGGCCTTGGCGGGCAAACCTCTGAAAGCTCCTCGCGCGAACTTTCGCGCATCATGCACGTTCTGGCCCACGGGTTGCGGCTTCTCACAAGCTATCTGGCGGTCGAGCGGCACAACGCCCATCTGGCGCGCTGGCTTGCCACAGAAGAAGATTTTGCCCGCCAGGTCTTTGGCGCGGGTTACGAGCACCTTCTGGCTTCGCTCTTCGGCAACGACAGGGAACGCCTCTACCTTCTGGCTGCCAGGGATTTTCTCAATGCAGGCCGCCGCAATCCGGCGCTGGCCCTGCTCGCGCGCGCGCGCGATGGCGGGAGCCTTGGGCGGGAGGGCCTTGCCCTGCTGCACGAACTGGAATGCGCCGCCGCGTCAGAGGCCGACTGCTCCGGGCTTTGCGCCGCCTGCGGCAAAAAGAACACACTCCCCTGCCTGCCCTACCTGAGCAGTCAGGGCCGCGGATGTGCATGACGGTCAGACCGCTTCTTATTTTTCTTGTTGCCCTGCTTTGCGCCGCGCTCCTGAGCGGCTGTGGTTCTCGCTCCTGGCGCAAGGGCGGGGTTCCCGGCAGCCGCCCTTATACTGTGCGCGGCAAGACCTACTATCCCCTCAAGTCAGCCAATGGCTTTGTGGAAGAAGGCACGGCCTCATGGTACGGGCCAGGTTTCCACGGCAAAACCACGGCCAATGGCGAGACCTACAACCAGTACGCCATGACGGCGGCCCACAAACTGCTGCCCCTGGGCACCAAGGTGCGCGTCACCCACATGGGCAACGGGCGCTCCATCATTGTGCGCGTCAACGACCGTGGGCCTTTTGTGGACGACCGCGTCATTGACCTCTCCCGCGCTGCGGCCAGCCGCCTGAACATCCTTGGCCCCGGAACGGCGCGCGTGCGCATTCAGAGCATGGGCGGCGTTGAGCGCATGAAAGAAGACGGCGACCTCACCGGGGCTTTTTATGTTCAGGTGGGGGCATTTGCCGACAGGGTGAACGCCGACAACCTCATCAACATCCTTTCCCAGACCGGCAAACGAGGACGCCTCATTTACGGCAGCAACAACATGTGGAATGTGCAGGTGGGGCCGTGGCCCGATTCTTTCGGGGCGCAGCAAGAGCTTGATATTTTCCGCGCCATGTATCCCGGCGCTTTTGTAGTGGGTGACAATTAGGGACAGTGTATAATTGTTCTTTTGCCCTCTGGCTGCGTCAGAAAGCCTTTTTTACTCCGGTCGAGTACTCTCATGTACACTCCTTCGTAAAAAAGGCTTATCTTCCTTGCCAGAGAACAAAAAAATCAATTATACACTATCCCTAAACAATTTTTGCGGCAACCGCTCCTGCGCAGCTTTCAAATTAACTCCAGCCTTGGGCAGCAAAAAACCCCGCTTGCGCGGGGTTTCATATTTCTGAAATGAGATCGGCTGCTACAGGTTGGCTGCGTACCAGTCGCCCGCGAGGCGCAGGCCCTGGCGCACGTCAAACTGGGGACCGTAGCCCAGCAGTTTTTCTGCGCGGCTGATATCGGCAAGGGAGTGTCGCACATCACCAGCGCGGAAGTCGCGATGCACACATTCGGCGCTCATGACTTCGGGCTTGTGGCGGGCAACTTCTTCCTTGATGAGATCAAAAAGCTCATTCAGGGTGGTGCGCTGGCCAAAGGCCACGTTGTAAATCTTGTTGGTGGCTTCGCCCTGGGCAAAGCTGGCAAGCAGATTGGCCTGCACAACGTTGTCGATATAGCAGAAGTCGCGGCTGGTTTCGCCATCGCCGTTCACAAAAACGGTTTCCTTCTTGATAAGGCTTGCGAACCACTGGGGAATAACAGCGGCATACGCGCCGTAAGGATCCTGGCGCTGGCCGAACACGTTGAAATACCGCAGGCCAACACTGGAGAACCCATAGCAGCGGTTGAACACGTCCGCATACAGTTCGTCCACGTACTTGGTGACAGCGTAAGGGGAAAGCGGGCTGCCGATCTTGTCTTCCACCTTGGGCAGTTCGGGCGAATCACCGTAGGTAGAGGAAGAAGCGGCGTACACAAAACTCTTCACGCCCGCATCGCGCGCGGCCACAAGCATGTGCAGATAGCCGGTGATATTGCAGCTGTTGGACAACAGCGGGTCGTCAATGGAACGCGGCACAGAACCGAGGGCCGCTTCGTGCAGAACATGCTGCACGCCCTTGCAGGCGGCGTGGCAGGTGTCGATATCGCGAATGTCGCCTTCGATGAAGGTAAACCGACTCCATGCTTCTGGACCAACGATGTCGCGCACCATGTCCAGATTTTTCTGGTAGCCGGTAAGAAAGTTGTCCAGACCAACCACGGTCTGCCCAAGTTTCAGCAGATGTTCCAGCAGGTTGGAGCCAATAAAGCCCGCAACGCCGGTGATAAGCCAACGCGAAGGCTGGGCAGTCATGGACTTGGTAAGATCAGAATACGCGCTCATTTTTGCGTCCTGTTTTCAGATTTCCGGCCTGCGCCAAGGCTGATTCCCGGGCAGCAGAACCATCGCTCTTTTACCCTGTAGCAGCGCGACTGTAAAGCCGCGATGGCCTGCGCCTCCTATATATGCAAAAGCTCCTCCCCTTTTCATAGCACGGTTGTAGTGCTATAGACTTGCGCATGCGACACAAGCCCGCAGGGCAAGCGCCGAACAAGGGAGAGCGCCGAGCATGAAGATCATTGTTCTGGGCAACCAGACCAAAGCCATGAGCAACTTCTGGAGCGTGTTGATCCGGCACATGCGCAAGGCCGGGCACGAGGTAGTTTGCTGCGCCCCGCCAGGCGATGCCGATGCTGAGGCGGCACTGGCCGCTCAGGGCGCGCGCCTGCGCCACTATTCGCTGGACAGAAAGGGGCTGAACCCCCTGAGCGACCTGCGCACCACGCGGGAACTGTTCAGCCTTTTCAGGGACGAAAAGCCAGACCTGCTTTTCGCCTCCACCATCAAGCCCGTGATCTACGGCTGCATGGCGGCAAGAGCTGCTGGGGTGCCCCACGTTTATGCCACCATCACCGGCCTTGGCTATGCCTTTGAGGCTGATAACTTCTTCAAGAAATGCGTCAACCGCCTGGGCCGCCTGCTATACCGCGTGGCGCTTTCGGGCGCGGAAGGCATTTTTTTTCAGAATCAGGACGACATAAAGGTTTTCCGCCAGTCGGGCATCCTTGGCCGCAACGCACGGGTGCTTACAGCGCGCGGCACCGGGGTGGACACAAAGCGCTTTGCCCCCTGCCCCTTGCCCGGCTATTCCGCCGATGGCCGCCTCAGCGGATCGCCTGTTTTTCTGCTGGTGGCGCGCCTGCTTGAAGCCAAGGGCTTGCCGGAATATGCCGAAGCCGCGCGCCTGCTCAAGGCCCGGTACCCTGATGCCCGCTTTCAGGTGCTCGGCCCACCGGAAAAAGGCCTCGGCAGCGTGAGCATGGAACAGATGGATGCATGGCAGAATCAGGGCTGCATAGAATACCTTG
This sequence comes from Desulfovibrio desulfuricans, assembly GCF_024460775.1. Taxonomy (NCBI): domain Bacteria; kingdom Pseudomonadati; phylum Thermodesulfobacteriota; class Desulfovibrionia; order Desulfovibrionales; family Desulfovibrionaceae; genus Desulfovibrio; species Desulfovibrio desulfuricans. Next base: position 5,062 of record NZ_JANFYZ010000009.1, read on the forward strand.
GTGAAACACGCGACGTACGCCCCTATGTGGCTGCCGCCCATGTGCTTGTGCTGCCCTCTTGGCGTGAGGGAACACCGACCTCTATTATGGAGGGAATGAGCATGGGTCGCCCCGCTGTGGTCACGGACGCCCCCGGCTGCCGCGAGGTTGTGCGCGATGGCGTCAACGGCTATCTTGTGCCGGTACGCAATCCGCGGGCGCTGGCAGGCGCTATGGAATCCTTCATCACCAGTCCTGAAAGCATTGCCCGTATGGGGCAGGCCGGACGGGAACTGGCCCTGAGTGAATTTGACGCCGAAAAAGTGGCCGCGCGCATTCTTGAAGACATGCGCGTGCCCGCCATTGAGGATACCCTATGATAAGCACATACCGCATGGCCATGCTGCAGGTTCTGGATCTCGTCTGCATTTTGCTGGCACTCAGCATTACCGGCTTTCTGACGGTCGAATCCGATCTGAGCATTTTCCACGACTATACGGGCGCTACGCTCTTTACCATTTTCTTTTACATGCTCTTTTTTTACATCCTTGATGCGTACAGCGTGGGCAACGAGGACTTCAAGGAGACCGTGGGGCGTGTGCTGGTAGCCTGCCTGCTTGGCATTGTTTCTTCGGCCACCGCTTCTTACGCCTTCCAGCACTGGCGTTTTGACCGCGAAACCGTGGCCATGCTTTTTGCCCTTTCGCTGGCATTTTCTCTGGGTTGGCGCTGGATTTACCACCTCAATGCCGAAAGGCTCACCCATCCCCTGCGCATTTTGCTGGTGGGGGTGGACCGCGCGGGCAAGGTGCGCCAGTTGCTGGCAGAGGGGCTGCCCAAGGCCGAAATTCTTGGCTATGTGGGCGAGCGCGATCAGGGGCCTGATGCCGGACCCTGCCTTGGTGCGCCCTTCATGGCTCTGGACATTGCCAAAGAAAAACAGGCGACCATGATCCTGCTGCTGCCCGATGCACCCATTGACGACGACATCGCCCATGATCTGCTGGAAGCAAAGTTGCGCGGCAGCATGGTGGTGGATATCCGCAGTTTCTACGAGCACGTGGTGCAGCGCCTGCCGCTCTCGCAGATCAATGATGAATGGCTGTTGCAGACCGAAGGCTTTTCGCTGAACACGCGCGGCTCGTTGCGCAGGCTCAAGCGCGCCCTCGATGTGCTGATTTCGCTGCTCCTGCTCATTCCCGCAGCACCCATCATGCTGCTGACCGCCATTGTGGTGCGGCTGGAATCGCCCGGCCCGGTCATTTACAAACAGGATCGAGTGGGCCTTTTTGAAAAGGAATTTACGGTCTACAAGTTCCGCTCCATGCGCGCAGACGCTGAAAAAAACGGAGCCGTATGGGCCAGCGCCCATGACGCGCGCGTGACAAAGTTCGGCAAGTTCATCCGCAAGGTGCGCATAGACGAACTGCCCCAGATCTGGAACATCCTGAAGGGCGACATGAGTTTTATCGGCCCGCGCCCCGAGCGCATGGCCTTTGTGACCAAGCTCAAGGAAACCATACCCTACTACAGCCTGCGGCATACGGTTAAGCCGGGTCTCACCGGCTGGGCGCAGGTGTGTTATCCTTACGGCGCGTCAGAAGACGATGCCCGCCGTAAACTGGAATATGACCTGTACTACATCAAGAACATGTCCATTCTGCTGGACATAAATATCGTGTTCAAGACGGTCGGCGTTGTGCTCTTCCCCAAGGGAGCGCGCTAGTCCGCGCCTGAAAGCGCACACGCTGCAAATGCCAAAGCCCCGCAGGATAATCCCGCGGGGCTTTTTACTGCCCTTGAAAGGCAGGCCGACTAGGCCATAACCGCCGCAATACTCTCGGCAGATCCTTTCAGATAGGTTGCAAAATCGCTGCCGCTGAGCGCCTGGGAAAAGATATAGCCCTGGATGGCGCTGCAACCATTCTCTGCCAGGAAGTCAATTTGCTCCCTTGTTTCAACGCCTTCGGCCACTGTTGCCATGCCAAGGCCGGAGGCGAGAGTCAGCACGGTTTTGACAAGTTCGTTGGAGGCATTGAGCGGTGCGTTAATGCCGTCAATGAACGACTTGTCGATTTTCAGGCTGGCGATGGGCATGGTGTGCAGATAGTACAGCGATGAATACCCGGTTCCAAAGTCATCCAGATATATCTGTATTCCTTGCTCGCTCAAGGCCGCTATGCCCCGCGAGGCCTCCGCCATATTGGACATGAAGGCCGTTTCGGTGATTTCTATGCCCAGGTGCTCAGGGCGCACATCTTCCCGGCCCAGCACATCCAGCACATCGTCCACAAATGTTTCAGCAATGATGCTGCGCCCGGACATATTGACGGCCATGTGGACATTCCCCAGACCCTGCTCCCTCCATTCCCTCTGCTGCCGACACGCCTTGCGCAGTACGTACATGTCGAGCCGCCGCACAAGCCCTGTCTCTTCAGCCAGGGGGATAAACACAGAGGGAGGAATCCACATGCCGTCAGCGCGCTTCCAGCGCACCAGAGCTTCACAGCCAGCAACTGCGCCGTTGGCAATATCAATCTTGGGCTGGTAGTGCACCTCAAAGGCGGCACTGTCCATGGCGCGGAAAAGCTCAGTTTCCAGCGCCATGCGGTCATTGGCCGCCACGGTAAGGTCTTCTGTAAAGAACGTATGCGTGTTCTTGCCCTTGGCCTTGGCCCTGTACATGGCAAGGTCGGCGCTTTGCATCAGCGCCTCCACAGTTGTGCCGTCGCCGGGATAGCAGGCAATGCCAATACTTGCGCTAAGATAGATGGAATACTCGTCCACGTAAAAGCAGCGGTTCAACGAATGCAGCACATTGCTTGCCAGGGCCTCAAGCTGAATCTTCCCCTGCGCCTTGCCCACCACAATGACAAATTCATCGCCGCCGGTACGGGCCACGCAGTCATCCTGCCGGGCCAGATACGTCAGACGCTCCGCAGCCTGCCGCAAGAGCTTGTCGCCCAGTGAATGCCCGAAGCTGTCGTTCACCTGCTTGAAACGGTCAAGATCGATAAGCAGCACGCCTACCATGCCCCCGGATTCATGCACTTCTTGCATGGCGGCCATGAGCCGCGTTGCCACCAGGGCCTTGTTGGCAAGCCCTGTGAGCAGGTCATGGTTGGCCCTGTAGGCCAGTTCCCTCTCCATTGCCGAACGTTCCGAAATATCCAGCAGGGAAATGACTGACAGGCCGCTTTCAGGAACTTTTGCCCGGGTTACCAGCACATTGATGGTTTTTCCCGTGCTGCTCCGGATTTCTGCTTCGTATTTTTCACTGCCCCGTGTTGCAGAAGAGCCGAACGACAGCGGCGAATGCCCTTCGCCTTTGCCTAAAAATCTGGTTATGAAGAGCTTTCCTTCAATCTCATCCGGCGGCATGCCCACAAGGTTGGAAAATTCCGTATTTGTCAAAAATATCAGCCCGGTGCTGCTGATAACCGCCGTTGCCGTGCCGGTGTTCATGAACAGGGTCTTGTACCGCTCTTCTGAGCGTTGCAGCTCCTTACGCGTTGTTTCCAGATCCGTTATGTCCACAAATGATTCCAGAAAAATCTCTTCGCCCTTCATCTCAATGGCGCGCACGGATTTCACGATGGTTTTCATGGTGCCGTCCGCAGACGTCAACTGGCCGGCGAGCAGCTCGCCCTTGGGATTGCCTTTGCTCATGGGGCAGAGGTCCACCCCGCCGGGGCAGATAAATTCATGGCAGGGCCTGCCCACAATTTCATCGGCAGGCAGACCGATGAACTGTTGCGCAAAAGCATTGATGCTGCGCACTTTCAGGCTGCCTGGTTCAATGGTGATTACGCCAGCCTGAAGAGTATCCAGCGTCTGTTGCAAAAACTTTTCGTTGGATTGCAGGGCGTCGATCATGCTGTTTATCTTCAGGGAGAGGTCAAATATTTCGTCATCACCTTGAATATCAATTTTTTTCAGCGGCTCGCTGCTTTTTTCAATATGCTGTGCCTGCCGCTGCATGGAGAGAATGCGCCTGAGTATCTGCTTTTCTGTAAACACCAGGAACGCAATCAGCATACCCATGCCAGTAACAACAATCAGAATAAAATTCTGCAAAAACATACGCTTGCCAAGCTGGGCAATTTCCCGGCCTGTCACAAGCCGCAGGCAAAACGCCGCACAATCAAAAACATCGCGTACCACTGAATATGAATTGATGCTGCCGTCTTCGCGCACAATTTTGAAGGCGTTCAGATCATCCGCAGCCACGGGCAGGCTGTTGAACGCTTCCACCGGCAGCACCGTAAAGCGCAGCAGGGTATCGTGTTCCACATCCTTTATAAAATCCGCATCAATGGCGCGGGTCATAAAAACCACACCGTTGGCGGGCAGCAGCATGGCCGTATCGCGGATTTTCTGGGCCGCAACAAGATGCGGCACAGAACCAATCATCATGATCCCTGCAAGACCTTCTTCCGAACTGCCCTCAAGCCTGTTGACCAGTTGCTCGTAAAGGCGTTGCACCTCGGCTGTATGCCCAGGCTTGCGCCAGCCCGCATCGTCTTCAACCATATGTACATTTACGGCATCTCTGCTGACATAGGCAATGGACGACAGGTTCAACTTTGCCAGCATCTGCTGCCGCAGGTTGGTTCGGACAAACTCAGCATTATTGTCCTGCATGAACCGGTAGGCGTCATCCCAGCATGCCCAGTCCACCGCGATATGGCTTAGCTGTGTTTCCTGCGCATGGATGTGATTGCGCAACTGCTTCATTTTTTCGGCGGAACTGTTGCTCTCAATGGCGTCAACGCCGCGCACCACCACAAGCTCGGACGTGACGTAGGAAATAAGCACGAACAGCCCAACTATGGCGGCGCACACAATAAAGGAAAGCTGTTTTATACGCATAGATCACCTGCCCGGTGTGCGGGCCTGCCAAGGCAGGGCACCTGAGTGACATGCAAGGCCGCACGCCAACACCGTTTGGGAAGGGATAAAATGATGCGGCCGGGCTTGCAGGGCGTAGCCCGCCGTTCCGCTGACAGCATTCGCATAGCCTCTCCCGAATTTTTTGGAAAAAGCAGTGAGCAGTGGCGGTTTCGATAAATACTGATTTCAGGCTACCTTTTTGCGGGGAACATTTCCACCGCCAGTTGCAGCCTAATTCCCCTGCCCATAAAAAAAGCCCGCCATAGGCGGGCCGAAACAAAAAATATTCACTGCAGGGGAGGCACATCACACAAATTATCAAAGAATGCTCGGTTGCCTCGCTATGAGTTCTTCAAGCACCACGGCATCGGCAGGCAAAAATCCGAGGGCAAAGGCCTCCTGCGGCTCAACCCACCGCAGGTTTTGCCCTTCTTCGCCACAGGGTTCGCCCACGAATTCGGTGACATGAAAAAAATACAGCCGCACGCTGAAGCCGCGCTCCACATATTCATGGTCAAGGCTTTTCCAGAACACGACCTGCCGCACGCCCACGCCCAGCTCTTCTGCCAGTTCGCGTTTGAGGGCGTCTTCCGGACTTTCTCCGGCCTCGAGCTTGCCGCCGGGAAACTCCCAGTACCCTTCAAGAGGCTTGTCGCTGAGGCGCTGGCTGGCCAGAAACCTCTTGCCCCGCCAGATGATGCCCGCAGCTACTTCTATATGTTGCATGCCGCTCTCCACACCGGGCGCGAGGCCCTGGAGCAGTTTTGGGTGAAAACGTATTTATACTATTGCACCAAGCTCTTACGTCACGCAACGCCTTTGTGGGGGTTGCCGCGAAACCTGTCGGTCAATCCTGCTCCACGTTCCACTTTTCCCGCACAGCCGTCATGCCTTCTTCAAGCGTGGTCATTTCTTCCAGAATGGCTTCACTACGCTGCTTGCACGATTCAAAGGTCTTGAGCAGATCGCTGGAACGGGCGTGGTCGGCATACACATCCGGGTCGGCCAGTTGGCCTTCCACAAGGGCCTGCTGGTCAAGCACCGAGGCAAGCTCTGTTTCCAGCGCTTCGTAACGGTTTTGCAGGGGCTTCAGCTCCTTGTGCAGGGCATTGCGCCTGTCGGCCTGTTCGCGCTTGATGCGCTTCTGTTCATCGCGCGACAATGGCTGCGCGGCGGGCACGTCCGTCTGCCGGGCGCTGTTGCCCGATGCATTGGCGGCACTCTGGGGGCTTTCGCCCAAACCGTTCTGGCGGGCGCGGCGGTTTTCGTCATACGAGGCAAAGTCGGGGAATACGGTCAGCCCATTTTCATTGAGTTCCCAGGCTTCAGCCCCAACCTGCGAGAGCAGCCAGCGGTCATGCGCCACCATGAGCAGGGTTCCGTTAAACTTCTGTAGCGCGCTCACCAGGGCTTCGCGGCTTTCGAGGTCAAGATGGTTGGTGGGTTCGTCCAGCAACAGAAAGTTGCAGCGCTTCAAAAACAGCGTTGCCAGCACAAGGCGGCTTTTTTCGCCACCCGAAAGGGCGCTCACCTGCCGTTCAAAATAGTCCTGCCCCAGCATGAAGAGCCCGAGAACGCTCATCAGCTCTTCTTCCGTGGTGTGCGGATCTGAAAGACGGCGGATCTCGCCAAGCACAGTGGTATCGCCCCGCAAGGTGTCCATCTGATGCTGGGTGTAGTAGCCCATGCGCATCTGCGATGCCGTGACCATATTGCCGCCGCAGCGTTCCAGCGTGCCAGCCAGCAGCTTGAGCAGGGTGGACTTGCCGCAGCCGTTGTGCCCCACCAGCGCCACCCGCTGCCCACGGAACAGGGTCAGGGTCAGGGGCGGCCACATGGTTTTGCCATCGCCAAAATGAAATTCCAGATCCGCAGCAGACAGAACAATCTTTTCTGAATGCGGAGCTTCGGGCCAGCTGAAATTCAGATCCTTGCGCTTGGGTTCCGGTCTGTAGTCTTCCAGCTCTTTTTCGAGCTTTTTGGCCATCTTCATCCGGGAACCCGCCTGACGGGCCTTGGTGGCCTTGGCGCGAAAGCGCTCCACAAAGGCCATCTTGCGGTCAAGATCGTCCTTGAGGGCGCGGGCTTCACGCTCACGCTGGGCGTTGTATTCGTCCTGAAGGGTCAGAAACTGCGTGTAGGTGGCTTTGCGGAACACGGGCTTGGACAGCCCGAGGTAGAGAACGTGCGTGCCGACATTATCCATGAACACACGGTCGTGGGCCACAAATACCAGCGCGCCGCTGAAGTCCATGAGAAAGGATTCCAGCCATTCCACGGCTTCTACGTCGAGGTGGTTGGTGGGTTCGTCCAGCAGCAGCACATCGGCGCCGGCGGTAAGCACGCGGGCCAGCTTGGCGCGCTCGCGCCAGCCGCCGGAGAGTTCGCGCAGGGTTCGGTTCCACTTGTTTTCGGCAAAGCCCAGACCGGAAAGCACGGCCTTGGCCCGATGCTCGGGATTGTAGCCGTAGAGCGCCTCAAGCTCGCCCTGACGGTGCATCAGGGAGGTCAGGCGCGACTCGTCCTTACTGGCGGCGGCTTCTTCCCATTCGGCCCAAAAATCGCTCCAGTCGTGCAGCACGTCCAGTACATAGGCCAGCAGCGGCGTTTCGAGGGATTCCTCTGAAAGCTCCTGCTCCACAAAGCCAAGGCGGCAGCCGCGCGGCAGAATCACCCGCCCGCCGTCAGGGCTCTCCACCCCGGCCAGGAGGCGCAACAAGGTGGATTTACCCGTACCGTTGGGCCCGCAAACGCACAGCCGTACACCGGAATCCACTTCCAGCGAAAAGTTGCTGAGAATGTCCCGTCCGCCAAATGCCTTGGAAAGTTCCTGTATGGTGATCTTCACAACCAGCCCTCGCGGCGGTAGCCGTCGATGGCTTCGGTCATACCTGCCTCAAGGCTCACGCGCGGCGCAAAACCCAGTTCGCAGCAGATGCGGCTGTTGTCGCACAGCCACCCGGCCTGACGGGCTTCACGGTATTTGTCCAGATTCCAGGCCGGGGCGCGCCGCAGCCCACGCCCCAAAAGGCGGCGGGACACGGCATCGGCAGCCACGGCAAAGGCCGTAGACAGCCCGGCAGTACAAGCCATGACGGGCAAAGGCATGCGCACTACGCACACATTGCGGGGTGCGCGGCCAAGGGCCTTGTCCACCGCTGCGCCCATGACCCGGCAAAAGCCGGACATGGTATAGGCCTCGCCGTCACTCAGATGATAAACGCCGCTGGCTTCGGGTTTGCATGCGCACAGCACGGCCTGGGCCATGTCGTCCGCATGTACGGCGCTGACCGGGAACTCGCGTCCAGCGCCGGGGCTCACGGCCACATGGGCACGCATAACCCCCTGAAATACCGGCAGCAGGCCCTTGTCGCCCGAGCCATAAATGATGGGCGGGCGTAGGGTTACAAGACTTTGCCCAAGAGCGCGCCCAAGCACCTGCTCGGTAAGCATTTTTGACCAGCCATAGGCGGAAACCGGCGCAGGCGGCGTGGCATCGTCCACACCGGGGGCCGTGCCGCAGGGGCCGGTTGCCGCGAGGCTTGAAACCAGCACAAAGCGAAAGTCCGCCCCAAGGTTTCCAGCGCGGGCAAGGCTGGTTATTGCGCTGGCCATGCTGCGGGCGGCAAGGGCGTTGGCCCGCAGATAATCCTGCCAGCCAAGGCCAAAAAGCAGGGCCGCCATGTGGATGACCACATCCTTGCCGTGCAGGGCTTCTGCAAGCCCCTGCCCCGTGCTCAGATCGGCCTGGACTGTTTCCACGCCCGCAGGCAGATGCCCGGTGCGCGAGGCAGCCCGAGTGAGGCAGGTGACCTGCGCTCCGGCTTCCAGCAGTTGCGGCAGCAGATGCCGCCCCACAAAACCAGTGCCGCCCGTAAGCAGCACTTTTTTACCCGCCAAATGCGGTGTATATACGGCGCTTTCAGTCATGGTCACGACTGAATCTCCCTGCGATAGAGGCGGTAACGCTTGGTAAGCTGGCCCGAGAAATCTTCGAGCAGATCGTTGACGGGCGTGTTGTCTTCCAGCACCCAGGAACCCTCAACCCACTGAAAATGCGGGTGCTGACGCGCCTTTTCCAGCATGAAGTCGAGCAGCAGCAAGGGCAGGCCCATGAGGCGAAATTCTTCGCGAATACCAAAAAGAATGATGCGGTAGCCGCCGCGAATCTCTGCGCGGGACTGCCACCAGTGCCACAAAGCCGAGATGCCCAGCTTGCCGTTGAGCCGCCGCAAGAGCGGGGCCATGTCCGGCAGGGCCACCATGCCTGCGGCTGGTTCGTTATTGTGGAAGAACAGTACAAAAAATTCCGGATCAAGAACGCTTTTGAGCTCCTTGACGTGCTGTTCCGCCTCACCGTCAGAAAGGGGAGAAAAACCCCAGTTCTTGGCCCAGGACACCTTGTACAGCTCCAGCATGGCGCGGATATCCTCCGCCAGTGTGGCCTTGCTGGACGTACGGCAGGTAAAGCGCCCCTCGGCCTTGAGGCGCGTCACTTCCTCACTGAGCCATTCCGGCGGCGTAAGGCGCGAGCGCTCGATCTGGTAGGCGAAAAGATCCTGCTCCTTGCGCAGATGCCACGTTTCGAGCAGCTCAGCGTAATACGGCGGGTTCCAGGGCATCATGATGGTGGGCGCAAGGTCAAAGCCATGCACCAGCAGGCCGCAGGTATAGTTGGCCGAGGGATTCAGCGGCCCGCGCATAAAGCGCATGCCCTGCTCGGCCAGCCAGCCGTACGCCGCATCCAGCAGGGCGTGGGCGGCCTCGGGATCATTGGCGCACTCAAAAAAGCCGAAGGCCCCGCACTTTTCATTGGCATAGGCATTGTACTTTTCGTCCACAATGGCTGCTATGCGGCCAATGGCGCGGCCATCGCGCAGCACAAGAAAGAGTTCGCGTCGGGCGCTTTCCCAGAAGGGATGTTCACCGGGCGTGAGCAGTTCACGATCCTGACTTTTAAGGCCAGGCGTCCACAGGGAGCCACGTTCATACAGGCTCCACGGTAAATCCATGAACTGGTCAAATTCCTGCTTGGAGCGGGCGGGGATAACGGTAAGCGACATAGTTAGTCCAAATCCAGGCTGCCGCAATAAGCGCCCAGGTCTTCAATGCCCAGCTTTTCACACAGGGCGGGGAGTTCCTCTGCCAGGGCAAAGGCGCAGTCGGGCCGCATGAAGTTGCCCGTGCCAACCTGCACGGCGCGCGCGCCCACCAGCAAAAATTCCAGCGCGTCTTCGGCGGTGACAATGCCGCCCACACCGATAACGGGGATGTTCACGGCGCGGGCCACCTGCCACACGCAGCGCAGGGCCACGGGCTTGATGGCAGGGCCGGAAAGGCCACCCACCACGTTGGCCAGCGAGGGCTTGCGACTGTTCAGATCCACAGACATGCCGAGCAGCGTGTTGATGCACGAGATACTGTCCGCGCCCGCGTCTTCAACGCTCCGGGCCATAAGGGCGATATCCGTCACATTGGGCGAGAGCTTGACCATAACGTGCTTGCCCGGCGCGGCGCGGCGCACGGCAGCCGTGACCTGGGCGGCAAGCGCCGGATCCTGGCCAAACAGCACGCCGCCTTCCTTGACGTTGGGGCAGGAGACGTTCACCTCAAGGGCGGCAACGCCTTCTTCCGCATTGAGGCGGGCGGCAAGCTCGGCGAATTCCTCCACCGAACCGGCGTAAATATTGGCGATAACTGCTGTTTCCTGCCAGGGCAGGCGGGGGAGCTTGTCTTGGCAGAAAACCTCGACTCCGTCATTTTGCAGACCCACGGCGTTAAGCATGCCCGCGGTGGTTTCCACAATACGCGGCGTGGCGTTGCCCTGACGTGGCAACAGGGAAAGACCCTTGGCGACCAGACCGCCAAGCGAGGCAAGATCGCCGTAAGAGGCAAACTCCAGCCCGTAGCCGAAGGTGCCTGAAGCCGTGAGCACAGGGTTCTTAAGGGTCAGATCATGCGTCTGCCCCTTGAGTGTGACGGAAAGATCCATGCCGCTTTCTCCAGATTGCCGACATCCGGCATTTTGTGCGTGGCTTCGCCTGGCAAGACAGGCCCGCGCGTACCCACGCGCGACCGCCGGTTCGCCGGTGCGGCGCGCCATGGCCGTAACGGATGCCGCATGCGGGCGTTAACGTCGTTTCAGGAATCAAGGAAGGGCAGGCAAAACCTACAGTTCTACCTGATCCGACCAGAATACCGGGCCGTGGTTGCACACCTGCACCAGGCCTTCGCGCTTTGCTTCAACCGGCCAGGCTTCTGTGGTTTTGGTCACGCAGCCAAGGCATGCACCCACACCGCAGGCCATGCGGTTTTCAAGCGAAACCTGGCAGCGAACGCCAAGCTCGGCGGCAAACTTCTGCACGGTGCGCATAAAGGGGGTAGGCCCGCAGGCAAGCACAAGGCCCTTCTGCTCGGCGTATTCGCTCATGCGCTCCTGAATGGTAAAAATAAAATCGTCCAGATCGCCGGATTCCGCTTCGCGCAGGCTGTCCAGCGGCACGTGCTCGTTGATGCTGTCCACTGGATAGCAACTGATGTGCTCGCGGTGCCCAAAGAGCATGGACACATTCCACGGCTTGGGATGCTCGCTCACGTAGCCCACAAAGGGGACTATGCCCATGCCGCCTGCCAGCAGCAGGGTCGGAGTGTCCGGCTCAACGGCAAACCCGTTGCCCAGCGGCCCCCATACGCGAACCTTGTCGCCGGAGCGCAGCTCGGACATGCGCCTTGTGCCTTTGCCGCGCACCTGGAAAAAGCAGATCATATGCCGGGAGGTCATATGGCAGATGCCAAGAGGACGCGCCCAAGGGATATCCAGCCCGAAATTTCGGGGACGGATCATGACAAACTGCCCAGGCCGCCACCGAGTCCACTCGGGGCGGGAGAGGCGCAACGCAAAAAAGCGGCTTTCGTTGCCGGTCTGCCCAAAAGGCACAAGATCGAGAACATCAAGCTCGCAAGAAGATGTTTGTGACATGTCTATAATAATAGTCCTAGTTAGGTTCTAGGTCAACTGACCCCGCTACTCCAAGCCTCTTTGCTAATGTATACAAGAAGTGTATCAATTGTCCATTCTGACGGCCCTCCTTCCCACCATAATCCGCTCCGTTCAACCCTGTTAAATTTAACCTTTTCAGCCAGCCCTGCGCTGGGTATAGTGCCCGCAGGAGAATTTTTATGAGTGACATCTTCGCTTCCCGCCGTGAAAACCTCCGGCGTGCCATGCGCTTGCGCGGGCTTGACGCCATGCTCATCAGCCAGGCTGCCAACAGGTTTTATCTTTCCGGTTTTGAGCTGCATGATCCACAGTTTAACGAAAGCGCAGGCAGACTTGTCATCACATCTGATGGGCACGACTGGTTGGCAACAGACGGCCGCTATCTGGACGCAGCCTCACGCATCTGGGATCGCGAACGCATCTTTATATACGGCGGCAACGCAGCGCGCGAACTGCACGGATTGCTCAGGCGCTGCGGCAGCCGCATTGGCATTGAGGCCAACGGCGTCAGCCTCACCTTTGCCCGCGATCTGACTGACGCTGGCTCCGGCCTGTATTGCGAGGCGGCTGACGGCATGGTCGAGCGCCTGCGCCGCATCAAGGAACCCTGCGAAATCTCCGCGCTGGAAAAATCTTTTGCGCTCAACCACAAACTGATGAAATGGGTTGAGGGCCAGTTGGAGCCGGGACGCACAGAGGCCGACATAAGCTGGCTCATTGAGCGCTTTTTTCGCGAAAACGGCGCTTCGGAACTTGCTTTTGCCAACATTGTGGCCGTGGGCAAAAACGCCGCCCTGCCCCATGCCATCCCCGGTCAGGACGCTGTTACAGACAACTGCCCGGTTCTGGTCGATGTGGGCTGCCGCGTTGAGAACTACTGCTCTGACCAGACCCGCACCTTCTGGGTGGGTACGGCACCGACTGACGAGTTCCGCCGTGCGCTCGACCTTACCCGGCAGGCGCAGACGGCGGCCATAGAGGGCATGCGCCCCGGCATGCCTTTGCGCATGGCCTATGCGCTGGCGCATGATGTTTTTGCCAAAGCTGGCGTCGCCAATGCCTTTACGCACGGCCTCGGGCACGGCGTGGGCCTTGAAACCCACGAAGCACCCAGCCTTTCGCCCCGCGCTGAGGGTGTTCTGGAACCTGGCATGGTTGTGACCGTTGAGCCGGGGCTCTACTATCCTCAATGGGGCGGCATCCGCTGGGAATACACCGTGCTGGTTGAAAAAGACGGCGTCAGAATCCTTTAAGGAGGCGGCATGAGCATTCTCTTTCTGGTGGGCGCGCGGGCTTCGGGCAAAACAACCATCGGCAAGGCGCTTGCCAGAAGCCTCGGCCTGCCCTTTGCCGACACTGATCAGCATTTGCTGCACCGGGCGGGCCGTACTGTAGAGCAGATTGTGGCCGCAGAGGGCTGGCCCGGCTTCCGCAGCCGGGAAAGTCAGGCTTTGCAGGAAGTGGTGGACGCACACCCCGCTGGCTGCGTCGTTTCCACCGGGGGCGGCATGGTGCTGGCGGAAGAAAATCGCCGCCTCATGCGCCAACGCGGCATGGTTGTTTTTCTCGATGCCCCTGTGCAGACCCTTGCCGAAAGACTGAGCCGCAACCCTGTCAACAACCAGCGCCCTTCGCTAACCGGTAAGGGACTCATTGAAGAAATCGGCCAGATTCTGAACGAACGGCGGCATCTTTATGAACAAGCCGCGCACCACATAGTTGATGCATCGCGGCCCATGCCTGTTGTCTGCCAGCACATAGAGCAGCTCTTGCAGGAACGGAAGCCGCAGGACCACGCCAAGGCATGACCATACACTTCACCCTGCCCTCACTGTTTGCCTTCAATGGCTGATACCGATCGCATTTCATCCCAATTGCCAGCGCCGCTTGTATCCGTGGTGCTGCCAGCGTGGAATGCGGCCCGCACTCTGGGCGCAACCCTGCAAAGCCTGCTCGGGCAGCGCCCGGCCCCAGGCGCGCCCTTACCCGAATTTGAAATTATTGTTGCTGACGACGGATCCACCGACGACACCCCCGAGCTTCTGGAATACTGGGCAAGCCCCATCCGTTGCGGTCACAGATTGCGGGCACTGCACCTGCCGCACGGCGGCATTGTGGCAGCGCTTAATGCAGGGCTTGCCGTGGCGCGCGGTTCGTTTATAGCGCGCATGGATGCGGACGATACGGCGCATCCCTTGCGCATTGCCACGCAGGCCGCTCATCTTTTCAACAACCCGCAACTCAGCGTGTCGGCAACCTGCGTGGCTTTTGGCGGAGATCGCGCAACAGCACACGGCTTTGCCCACTTTGTGGACTGGCAGAACAGCCTGCTCACACATACCCAGATCAGCCGCGCACGTTTTCGGGATACGCCCCTGTGTCATCCCTCGGTCATGTTTCGCAGGGAATGCGTGGACAAATGGGGCGCGTACCGTGACGGCGACTTTGCCGAAGACTGGGAGATCTGGCTGCGCTGGCTCCACCACGGCGCGGTGATGGAAAAGCTGCCCCACGAAATGCTGGTGTGGAATGACGCTCCAACCCGCGCCACCCGGGCAGACAGCAGATACGCACGCGCGGCCTGCGACAGGCTGCGGGCACTATGGCTGGCCCGTTGGCTTGAGAAACACAACCCCTTTCATCCCCATGTTTGGGTAATCGGCGGCGGGCGCGTTGCCCGGCAACGGCTGGCCCCCTTGTGGCCGCTGGGGCCAAGGCCAGATGCCTACATTGATATTGATCCCAAAAAGATCGGCAATTGCGTAAACGGCATCCCTGTTCTGGCACGCAGTACGCTGCCCAAGCCCGGGCACTGCTGTATTCTCAATGCCCTCACGGCCCACGGCGCAGCAGAAGAAGCTGGTCAGTGGCTCTCGCACGCAGGGTATGAGCAGCAGGATTGGCTCCTGGTTTGATATATCCTTTTTTAATAATGCAGACCTGTTAAATCTGGTTTAACATTCGTTTGTGTCTTTCTGCGCAAGCGTTTTTCACTCAGTAGCACGCACTGTCCACTGCAATACTGCAACTATGGTACACTTTATTACACAATCCTCTGCTTCACGCGCTGCCACAACAAGCCGAGCACTTTATTTGTTTGTTTAAACAGCCAATATTGACGCACAGACATCACTGAGTTGATGCAGTAGACCAAAACAATCGACATAAAGACTGTTTTACACTCCGTGCAGCTTTGAGCACAAAGCTTGTGAAAAAAAAATTGCGGAGTTTGCGAAATTTGTCACCAATACCCTTTGACATAACAGGGCTGAGCAGATATCTTGCAAGGGCTTTATGTATTTTCAACTCCTTCAATCCGCAATTCACATGGAGGATGCGGCATGCTGGACCTAAACGTCACTCTTCTTTTTCAGCTGGCGAACTTCTTTATCGCCATTTATGTGCTTAACATCCTCCTGATTCGCCCCATCCGCGAAATCATCAAAAAGCGCAACGGCGTCATGGATGACATGGCCGAGGAAGCCGGTTCTTTCGAGTACCAGGCTGGCGAACGGCTCACCAACTATGAGGCCGAACTGGCCCGCGCCCGTCAGGACGCAGGCAGCAACCGTGAGGCTGGCCGCGCCGCTGGCGTGGCCGAACAGCAGAAGCTTGTGGGCGAAGCTCAGCAAAGCGCCCGCGATATTCTGGCTGAAACCCGCGCCTCGCTGCAGGCACAGGCTGCGGAAACCCTTGCTGCGTTGCGCAAGCAGGTGGGTGAATTTTCCACCCGTCTGGCCGACCGCCTCATCAAGGGCTAGCAAGCGGCGCTGACTCAGGCCTTTGCGGGCCGTTCCGCAACGCTCGCGTTGCGGCTTCACTGGGAACTGTTTTCGAATCGGTATTATCGAACAGAGGGGGTGGGCTTTGAGCAGATGGAAACACGCGGGGTTTATCCTGCCGCTCGTTATTGCCTTTGCCGCGCTGGTGGTCATTCCTGCGGGAGCCATGGCTTCTGAAGGGCATGCAGCGCCGCGTTGGGGCGACTTCGGCTGGCGCGTGCTCAACTTCGTAATTTTTGCCGGCATCCTCTGGTACTTCGTTGGCGGGCTGGCCAAGCGTTTCTTTAAGAACCGCCGCGAAGGCATCAAGAATGCGCTGGACGATCTTGACGAACGTCGCAAGACGGCCAAGGAGCAGCTGGCCTCGGTAGAGACCCGCATTGCCAACCTTAATGCTGAACGCGAGGCCATCTTGGCCGAGAGCCGCCAGCAGGCCGAAGCCCTCAAGCAGGGCATTGTGGAAGAGGCTCACCGCCAGGCCGCTCAGATTGTGGAGCAGGCGCGCCTTACGGCGGAAAATGAAGGCCGCGCGATCTTTGCTGAAGTGCGCGCCTCCATTGCCGATGAGATCGTGAACGCCGCCGAGAAAGCTCTGAGCTCCAAGCTCAATGCGGCCGAGCACGATAAGCTTATCGCCAACTCCCTTAACAAGGTGGTGCTCCATTGATTAACACCGTGGTTGCACGCAGGTATGCCAACGCAATTTTTGCGCTTGGCAAAAAGGATGGGGATGCAGCCCTGAGCTCGCGTGGCGATTGCCTGGCGTCTCTTGGTGAAATGCTTGCCGCCGCGCCTGGGCTTGACCTTACCTTGAAAAGCCCTGTTATCGGCGTAAGCGAAAAGAAGGCAGTTCTCGACAAACTGCTGACCAAGCTCAAGGCTGACGAAACCATGCGCAATTTCTGCTTTCTGCTTGCAGATAAGGAAAGGCTTGCCTTTTTGAGCGAAATTGCAGCGTGGTACGGCAAACTGCTGGACGAGGCCAAGGGTATCATCCGCGGCCAATGCATAACCGCAGTACAACTTTCCGCAGACAAAAAGTCTAAGCTCAAGGATACCTTGCAACAGAAAGCGGGCACCGATATTGAGCTGACCTTTGCCGTGGACAAAGACATACTAGGGGGTATGGTGCTCAAAATGGGTGACCGGGTGCTGGACGCAAGTCTGCGCGCGCAGTTGGGAATCCTTCGGGAGACATTCAAGAGGGGTGAATAGCACATGCAGATCAAAGCGGAAGAGATAAGCAAGATCATTGAGGATCAAATCCAAAACTACGAGCAGCGCGTCGAAATGAGCGAAACTGGCACCGTACTCTACGTCGGTGACGGTATCGCCCGTGTCTACGGGGTCAAGAACGCGATGTCCATGGAACTGCTGGAATTCCCCGGCGGCATCATGGGCATGGTGCTCAACCTTGAAGAAGACAACGTCGGCGTGGCCCTGCTCGGTTCGGACGTGGGCATCAAGGAAGGCGACCCGGTCAAGCGTACCGGCAAGATCTTCTCCGTGCCTGTGGGCGACGGCGTTATGGGTCGTGTGCTCAACCCCCTGGGTGAGCCCATCGACGGCCTTGGCCCCATCGAAGCCACGGAAGTGCGCCCGGTGGAAATCAAGGCCCCCGGCATCATCGCGCGTAAGAGCGTGCATGAGCCCATGCCCACTGGCCTTAAGGCCATTGACGCCATGACTCCCATTGGCCGCGGACAGCGCGAACTTATCATTGGCGACCGCCAGACCGGTAAGACCGCTGTTTGCGTTGACGCCATTCTGGCGCAGAAAGAAACGGACATTCACTGCTTCTACGTGGCCATCGGCCAGAAGAAGTCGTCCGTGGCTCTGGTGGCCGACACCTTGCGCCGTTACGGCGCGATGGAATACACCACCATCATTTCAGCCACGGCGTCCGATCCCGCGCCCTTGCAGTACATTGCGGCATACACCGGCTGCGCAATGGCCGAGTTCTACCGCAATAACGGCAAGCACGCCCTCATCATTTACGATGACCTTTCCAAGCAGGCCGTGGCTTATCGCCAGATGTCGCTGCTGCTCCGTCGCCCTCCGGGACGTGAAGCTTTCCCCGGCGACGTGTTCTACCTCCACTCGCGTTTGCTTGAACGCGCCGCGAAGGTGAACGACAGCCTTGGTGCCGGTTCTTTGACGGCTCTGCCCATCATTGAAACCCAGGCGGGCGACGTTTCCGCGTACATCCCCACCAACGTGATTTCCATCACCGACGGTCAGGTGTACCTGGAACCCAACCTCTTCAACGCCGGTGTGCGTCCGGCCATTAACGTGGGCCTTTCGGTTTCCCGCGTGGGTGGCGCAGCGCAGATCAAGGCCATGAAGCAAGTCGCCGGTACCATGCGTCTTGACCTTGCCCAGTATCGCGAACTTGCGGCTTTTGCCCAGTTCGGCTCTGATCTGGACAAAGGCACCAAGGCCAAGCTTGATCGTGGTGCACGCCTGGTGGAACTGCTCAAGCAGCCCCAGTACAGGCCCATGCCCTCGCATGAGCAGGTTGCCTCCATCTACGCCGCTACCCGTGGTCACATGGATGACGTGCCGGTGGATCAGATCCGCAAGTTTGAAGACGACATGCTCACCTTTATGCGTGATACGCGTAAGGACGTGCTTGACGCCATTAAGGATAAGAAAGTCATTGACGAGGCTGTGGAAAAAGCGCTCACCGAGGCCATTACCGCCTTCAAGCAGGGCTGGAAGGCCTAGGGGCCCCCTCCATACGGGAGATAAGCATGCCTTCACTCAAAGACGTAAAAATGAAGATCGTGGGGGTCGGTAAGACCAAGCAGATCACCAAGGCCATGAACATGGTGGCCTCGGCGAAACTGCGCGGCGCCCAGGCCCGCATCGAGCGCTTCAGGCCGTACGCGGCCAAATACCGCGACGTGCTCGCCGAACTGTCGAGCAAGGTGGAGGGCAATGCCCACCCCCTGCTGGCAGAGCATGAGGAAAAGAAACACTGCGCCATTGTGCTGGTTACATCCGACCGTGGCCTGTGCGGCAGCTTTAACGGCAACATCATCGCCACCGCTTTGCGTCTGGCGAAAGAAAAAGCCGGGGCAGGAATGGAGATCAGCTTTGCCTGTGTGGGACGTAAGGGGCGCGACGCCATTCGTTCTGCCGGGCACACGATCCTCACTGCCTATGGCGACCGCATGGGGAGCATAGACTTCGCTCTCGCCAGCTCTGTGGCGCAGGAAGTCATTCACGGCTACGAAACCTTCGCATTCGACGAAGTGTGGCTGATCTACGGCGAGTTCGTATCCATGGGCAGCCAGCCGCCCCGCACCCTTCGCCTTCTGCCGTTGCAAACGCCGGAAGCTGAAGAAGTGGCAGAAGTGGCCGGAACGCCCCGTTGCGAATACGTGTACGAGCCGCAGGAAGAAAAGCTGTTGGCGGAGCTTCTGCCCCGCTACGTCAAGGTGCAGGTTTACCGTGGCATGTTGGACACCTCGGCCAGCGAGCACGCCGCCCGCATGGCTGCCATGGACAACGCCACCCGTAACTGCAACGAGATGATCAACATGCTGACGCGGCTCTACAACAAGACGCGGCAGGCTTCCATCACCAGCGACCTCATCGACATCGTCGGCGGCGCTGAAGCGCTGAAGGG
Source organism: Desulfovibrio desulfuricans (assembly GCF_024460775.1). NCBI lineage: Bacteria > Pseudomonadati > Thermodesulfobacteriota > Desulfovibrionia > Desulfovibrionales > Desulfovibrionaceae > Desulfovibrio > Desulfovibrio desulfuricans. The sequence continues at coordinate 24,350 of NZ_JANFYZ010000009.1, forward strand.
TTAAGGAGCCAAACATGAGCAAAAACATCGGTAAAGTCGTTCAGGTTATCGGCGCCGTTGTGGACGTAGAGTTCAGCGACGGCAACCTGCCGAGTATCTTCACCGCCCTGGAGATAACCAACCCGAACAATAGCGATGCTCCCAGCCTCATCTGTGAGGTTGCGCAGCATCTGGGCGACAACGTCGTTCGTACCATCGCCATGGACGCCACTGAAGGCCTTGTCCGCGGCATGGATGCGGTCGACACCGGGAACCCCATCATGGTTCCTGTTGGCAAGGCCGCCGTTGGCCGTATCCTGAACGTCATCGGTCGCCCCGTTGACGAGCTGGGCCCGGTTAATGCTGAAAAATACTACCCCATCCACCGTCCGGCTCCGCAATTCACGGATCTGAACACCAAGGTGGAACTGCTTGAAACCGGCATCAAGGTCGTTGACCTTCTTGTTCCCTTCCCCAAGGGCGGCAAGATGGGCCTCTTCGGCGGCGCTGGCGTGGGCAAGACCGTTATTCTGATGGAGATGATCAACAACATCGCCAAGCAGCACGGCGGTTCGTCGGTTTTCGCGGGCGTGGGCGAACGCACCCGTGAAGGCAACGACTTGTACCACGAACTCAAGGACGCGGGCGTTCTGGAACGCGCCACGCTTGTGTACGGCCAGATGAACGAACCTCCGGGAGCCCGTGCCCGCGTGGCCCTTACGGCCCTTGCTTGCGCGGAATACTTCCGTGACGAAGAACATCAGGACGTGTTGCTCTTCATCGACAACATCTTCCGTTTCACGCAGGCTGGTTCCGAAGTGTCCGCTCTGCTTGGCCGCATGCCCTCGGCCGTGGGTTATCAGCCCACCCTGGGTACTGACCTTGGTGCCTTGCAGGAACGCATCACCTCGACCAACAACGGTTCAATCACGTCGGTGCAGGCCGTTTACGTCCCTGCTGACGACTTGACTGACCCGGCCCCGGCCACCACGTTCTCGCACTTGGACGGAACGCTCGTGCTTTCCCGCCAGATCGCAGAACTTGGCATCTACCCCGCCGTGGACCCGCTCGACTCCACCTCGCGCATCCTCGACCCCAACGTTGTGGGCGATGATCACTACATGGTGGCCCGTCGTGTGCAGATGGTGCTCCAGAAGTACAAAGAACTTCAGGACATCATCGCCATCCTCGGCATGGACGAGCTGTCTGACGAAGACAAGCTGACTGTTGCGCGCGCGCGCCGCATTCAGCGCTTCCTCTCGCAGCCCTTCCACGTGGCCGAAACCTTCACCGGCACCCCTGGCCAGTATGTGAAGCTTGAAGACACCATCAAGGGCTTCAAGGGCATTCTGGACGGCGCATACGACCACATGGCGGAAGGCGACTTCTACATGCTGGGCGGCATTGAACAGGCCGTTGCCAAGTACGAACAGCGCAAGCTGCAGGAAGAGAAGTAAGGCGTTAATCGCAACGCTTTGAGGTTCTGGGTCGCGCCTTGCACAAGGCGCGACCCGAACCCGGCCATCTGCGTATATCAGGAGCGAAGGAGTACCTATGGGCACGCTGCAACTTGAAGTGGTTACGCCGGACAAAACCGTGGTCAGCGGCGAAGTGGAAATGGCCGTCTGCCCAGGAATTGAGGGCGAATTCGGCGTGCTGCCCAAGCACGTTTCCCTGCTTTCTGCCCTGAAGATCGGCGGCCTGCGCTACCGCGCTGACGGCAAAGATGGGCACGTTTTCATCTCCGGCGGATTCGCCGATGTGAACAACGATGTGCTCACAGTGCTGGCCGAATCGGCTGAGATGGCGGACAGCATTGACACCGCGCGCGCCATGGCAGCCAAGGAACGCGCTGAAAAGCGCATTGCCAGCCATGACGAAAAGGTGGATATTGTCCGCGCTGAAGCCGCTCTGCAACGCGCAGTTGTGCGCTTGCAACTGGCCCAGCTCCGCTGAGCTACCAATTTTCAGATTTGTGGGGCCGCAGCAGCGTGGAATTTTCCGCGCTGTTGCGGCTTTGCTTTTTCCCAAAAATTCTTTCGCCCGGCCTGTTGTTGCCCCCGCAAACTCCCCCATTCCACCATTTTCATCTGCCCAAGCCAGCTTTCCACGAATATTCAGGCTGAAATCGGCACTCTGCCAAGATTTCACGGCTTGCAAAAATAGACTTCCGCGCGAATCTTGGATATTGATTGTGGTTCAACGCGGAAAATTTTCCGCCAACCCATCCAGTTTCCCAGGACATGACCATGCCCAACCAGGAAAATATCCGCAATTTTTGCATTATCGCCCACATCGACCACGGCAAATCCACCCTGGCCGACCGCATTCTTGAGCTGACGCAGGTTGTCAGCAAGCGGGAGGCGCGCCAGCAGTATCTGGACAAAATGGAGCTGGAACGGGAGCGTGGCATCACCATCAAGGCACAGACCGTGCGCATTCCGTACAAAGCCCAAAACGGGCAGATGTACGAACTGAACCTCATCGATACCCCCGGTCACGTGGACTTCAACTATGAAGTTTCACGCTCCCTGGCGGCCTGCGAAGGTGCGCTGCTGGTGGTTGACGCCACTCAGGGCGTGGAAGCGCAAACGCTTGCCAACGTCTACCTTGCTCTGGATCACGACCACGAAATAGTGCCTGTGCTCAATAAAATCGACCTGCCCAGCGCCGAGGTTGACCGCGTGAAGGCCGAAATCGAAGAAAGCATCGGCCTTGACTGCTCCGAAGCTCTGCCAGTTTCTGCCAAAACGGGCATGGGCGTTGACGCGGTTCTCGAAGCCATTGTCCACCGGCTCCCTGCCCCTAAGGGAGATGTGGCGGCTCCGCTCAAAGCACTCATCTTCGACTCGTGGTACGACAGCTATCAGGGCGTCGTTATCCTGTTCCGCATTATGGACGGCGCAATCAAGCGTAACGACATGGTGCGCATGATGAGTACGGGCAAGGAATACGAAGTGCTGCGCCTCGGCGTGTTTTCCCCGGAAGCTACTGATGTGAACGAACTTCACGCTGGCGAGGTCGGTTTCATGTGCGGCTCCATCAAGGAGCTGGGCGATGCCCGCGTTGGCGACACCATCACTCTGGTGGAAAACCCTGCCGCTACGGCGGTTCCCGGCTTTACGGAAGTGAAGCCCATGGTTTTCTGCGGCCTTTACCCCACAGAGTCAGACGAGTACGAAAACCTCAAAACCGCCCTTGAAAAACTGCAACTCAACGATGCGGCTTTTTCCTTTGAGCCGGAAACGTCTCAGGCGCTGGGTTTTGGCTTCCGTTGCGGCTTTCTTGGTCTGTTGCACATGGAGATCATTCAGGAACGGCTGGAGCGCGAATTTGAGGTCAGCCTCATCGCCACCGCGCCTTCTGTGGTCTACAAGGTGGACACAAACGATGGCAAAACCTTGCAGATCGACAACCCCAGCCATCTGCCAGACCCCACCAAGATCCGCACCCTTTATGAGCCGTATGTGAACATGGACATCCACGTGCCCAACGATTACGTAGGCAACGTCATGAAGCTGTGCGAGGAAAAGCGCGGCATGCAGAAAAATCTGCACTATCTGGCCACCAACCGCGTGGTTGTGACCTATGAATTGCCGTTTGCAGAAATTGTTTACGACTTTTTTGATCGGCTCAAGTCTGCCACGCGCGGTTACGCCTCCATGGATTACCATCCGCTGGACTACCGCGAATCAGACCTCGTGCGCCTTGATATCATGCTCAATGGTGAAACCGTTGATGCTCTTGCCGTCATTGTACACCGCGACCGCGCATATACCTACGGGCGCGGGTTGGCGCTCAAGCTCAAGCGCAGCATTCCCCGCCAGCTTTTTCAGGTGGCCATTCAGGCCGCCATCGGGCAGAAGATCATTGCCCGGGAAACCGTGTCAGCTTTCCGCAAGGACGTGACAGCCAAGTGCTATGGCGGCGACATCACGCGTAAACGCAAGCTGCTTGAAAAGCAGAAGGAAGGCAAAAAGCGCATGAAACGCATGGGCAACGTTGAGTTGCCGCAGGAAGCGTTTCTGGCGGCCCTCAAAGTGGGCGACGAATAGACCTTAAGATGCAAAAAAGAAGGGTGGCTCGCTTGAGTCACCCTTCTTTTTTGCATCGCAGCATGTCCCTCAGGCTTTACGCTCAATCTGGCCCGTAGATGGCCTGTCAAAGCACGGTTGCGCAAGCGCGCACCCGACTATCAGAAATCAAAAAAAGCTGCTCACAGGTCAGGCCAGAGGCACGTTTTTGCCTTTTGCCTGGCCGATCGTTTAGCACGGCGGCGCAAAGCTTGCCGTGCGCGCATGGCTGGCTTCAGACCCCGATTATGGCAGGCGCAACTTGCGCACTTCCGCATCGCTGATCTCAAAACGCCTCATGCACATGTCATAGTAGGCGCGCCAGGGAAAGTAGCTGGTATCACCACGCCACTCATTGTTCATCTGTGTGGCTTCTGCCCGGCATTGCTGATTGGCCGCCAAAGCCTGCTGATCATCAAATGTCAGAGGGGGCCGCTCACGAGGGGCGCAGCCGCAAGCAAGAAAACCTGCCATCAGGCACAGCGCAAGCAAGCCGCTGCCAACGAATGATTTTTTCTGCATGACGGGCCCTCCTTCTGCTACATGTCTATACGGCTAATAACTCCATGCACGGCATGCACCGGCATTTTGTAAAACTGTACGAACGATGGCGCCAGTTTTTTGATGATGGCGTAAATGCGCCACAAAGGCGAACTGGTGAGGATGTCTTCCACGCCATAAAAAATAACGCGCGGCTTGATGCCCGCTTCGGACATGATGTGGTCAATATCCACAACTTCCATGTAGCCCGCAGAAACCTCAAAAACGCGAATACCTTCGGCGGGATCTTCCGCAAACCGCCATATCACGCCTGTAGGTTCATATGTGCGGGACATGCACAGCATGATGTTCTGCTCATAAATAATGCCGTTGCTGAACATGGTCTTGACAATATAAGGCGAAACTTTGTCCAAGCTTCTCAAAAAAAAGATGGCTGTGCCGCGAATGGCATGACCATGAGTTTTTTCTTCGGTAAATTTCCTCAAGAACTGCTCTTTTCCCATGGGGCGCATACGTTGATACGCGGCTTTTTGCCCCTGGGTATAAATAAGAATGACAGAAAGCGGTATGAGCGAAATCAGTATGGACCAATACCCGCCATGCGGAAATTTATAAAAGTTCGCGAGCAGATAAATGAAGTCGAGAAAACAGATGCAGGCAGCTATGGCTGCTTTGAAATTTCGTCCCTGAAGGTGGAATATCCACACCATGAATACGCCAGTGATGGTCATGGTGCCAGTAACGGCAAGGCCGTAAGCGGCAGCAAGTTTGTGTGATTCGCCAAATCCACAGATCACGAGCACCACCGCTACAAACAGCGCCCAGTTCACAGAGTTGATATATATCTGGGAATGCAATTCCTTTGAGGTGTAATCCACTTTGAACAAAGGCATGATATGCGTTGCCATACTTTGATACATGATGGAAAACAGACCGCTTATGAGGGCCTGCGAGGCAATGACAGTTGCCATAAGGCTGAGTACCAGAAAAGGAACATACAGATAATGAGCCTGGCTGTTGATCAGCTCGAACAATACGTTTTCAGCCCCTGGATTGCGGATAAGGAATGAGGTCTGCCCCATATAGCTTGCCACCAGCGCCAACAGCACAATGCCCCACGCGGCTAAGATAGGCTTGCGCCCCATATGCCCCATGTCGGCATACAGGGCCTCGCCGCCCGTAGCGCACAAAATGACCTCTGAAAGAACAAAAAAACTCACCAGGCCGTTGTGGATCATGAAATCAATCGCATACCAGGGGTTCAGGGCTTTGAGAACCTGTGGAGTCTGCACAATGGAGACGCATCCGGAAAAAGCCAACACGGCGAACCATATGGCCATTATGGGACCAAAAACTACGGAAACAGCGCCGCTGCCCCTCTTTTGCACAGCAAAAAGCACAACCGTAATCGCCAGCGCCAGCCCTACAATTGCAGCCTTGGGAGTCTGCTCAAGCCCCGGCACAAGGGTCAAACCTTCCACGGCAGAAAGAATGGAGATGGCAGGAGTAATAACCCCGTCGCCAATGAGCAGAGAAACCCCCACAAAAGCCAGTACAGAAGCTACACCTAACTTTTTGGTCGACTTGAGTAACGGGCGCAGGATGGAAAGCAGCACAATGGTGCCGCCTTCGCCGCCCTTGCTCAGGCTCATGGCCAGCCACGCGTATCCCACAGTTACGAGCAGCAGCAAAGTCCAGATAATTAGCGAAAGAATGCCGATAAAATGGTCTTCTGTGCGCTCGGTCAGCAGGAATATGACTGCCAGCGTATATATGGGGCTTGTGCCGATATCGCCAAACACAAGGCCCAGCGATTTGACGATTGAAGAAAACGTTACCTGCTGCGAATCCATGTAGTCCTCCAAGCATTGCAGCGCACCATAAAGCAGACAAGGGCGGCTGGCAAGACAGCCTGAAATGCGCGGCCCATAAAGATTTGCAGATTCTCTGACGGGTGGAGCCGCTGCGCTGCGCCAGCGCGGCCCCTGCCCATAAACGCAAAAACGCCGCCCCTTGCGGGGCGGCGCCATATTACGGAAGGAAAACCAAGTTTACGGCAGCATCCAGTGCAGCACGTTAGACTGCAAGTAGGTGAGCACGCAGATAAAGGCCGTCATGGCCAAGCTGTGCCCAAGCGTAAACCGGAAGAGATCGCCTTCATGACCAACCAGATTGGTGGCAGCGGTTGCCACACTGATGGACTGGGGCGAAATCATCTTACCGGTAACACCACCGGACGAGTTGGCGGAAACGGCCAGGGCCGGATCCATGCCCACCACTTCAGCCGTGGAGCGCTGCATACCGCAGAACAGGGCGTTTGAAGAGGTGTCCGAACCGGTCAGGAACACGCCCAGCCAGCCCAGAAGGGGCGAGAAGAGCGGGAACAGCGGGCCAGTCAGAGTAAAGGCAATACCCAGGGTGGAGCTCATGCCGGAGAAGTTCATGAGATAAGCCAGGCCCAGGATCATGGCGATGGTCGCAATGGGGAAGCGCAGCTGGTGAATGGTGCGGAACAGGCAGTTGATAGCCTTGCCGAACGAATAACCAGGCATGAAAGGCACGGAGAAGAAACCAGCCAGCAGAATGGCCGTGCCACCGGCGGAGAGCCAGTTGAACACAAACACTGCGGGATAGTTGGGATCCTTGCCGGCGGCCAAAATCGGGGCAGCCTTGTGCACCATGCCGTCAAGAGCGGGCCAGGAGAACTTGAGCACCGAACCGGGCACGGCGTTCAGCATGTTCTTGAACTGGGGCAGGCCCCACAAGAACACCATGACGGCCAGGACGATGTAAGGCAGCCAAGCGCGGAGCACGATACCCGTGGAAGGAGCCGCGCCGGTCAGCACGGTTTCCTTTTCACCCTCAAAACGCCACACGGTCTTGGGCTTCCACACGCGCAGCAACAACACCATGGCAATGATGGTGATAAGAGCCGACATGATATCGGGCAGCGTAGCGCCGTGGTAGTTGGAGAACAGGAACTGCGAACCGGCGAAGCTCACGCCAGCCACGATGATGGCGGGCAGCACTTCCATGGCGCGCTTGAAGCCGCACATGACCACGCAGAGCCACAGGGGCACCAGAATGGACAGGAAGGGCAGCTGACGGCCCACGATCTGGCTCACGTGCATTTCCGGAATGCCGGAAACCTGGGCGCCAACGATGATCGGGATACCAATGGCACCAAAGGCCACGGGCGCGGTGTTGGCAATCAGACAGATACCAGCGGCGTACAGGGGGCGGAAGCCCAGGCCCACCAGCATGGCGGCGGTGATTGCCACAGGGGTGCCGAAGCCAGCGGTACCTTCAATGAAGGAACCAAAGGCAAAGGCGATAAAGATGGCCTGCAAACGGCGGTCGTCTGTCAGACGCGCGAGCGATTCTTTGATGTATTCAAATTCGCCCGATTCCACAGTCATGTTGTACACCCAGACCGCCGTGATAACGATCCAGATGATGGGGAAGAGGCCAAAGGCCGCGCCGTAGCTCAATGCGCCCAGCGCTGTTCCAAACGGCATGCCCCACACAGCAACCGCCAGAACGAAAGAAAGTGCCACAGCAAGAGCCGCAGCGTAATGCCCCTTAGCACGACGCACGGCCAGCATGTAAAAAAGGCTGATCAGGGGGATACCTGCCAGCAGGGCGGAAACTACAGCTCCGCCAACCGGATCATACACTTGTGTCCAAGCCATATAACAGACCCTCAACTGTTATGTGTTGCAAGGGGGCTTGAGCAGAGCGAGTCCCTTCCGTGCGACCCAGAAATGCTACCTCTTTCCCCCCACTAAGACCTTTGAGTGCGAATATAATCTTTCAGCAAAAAATACAATATGTTTCCCTATCCAAGTCGAGACAAAACTTACTGCTATTGTCGCAAATTGGCTGGCAGCGCGAAATACAGGCGGGCGGCCACGTCAAAAAAAATTCCTGGCAGATAACTTGCCCACCAGAAAATCCTGAATTTGCGCCCGCTGTGTCGCCAGGGTTTTATGGCCTCCCGGGCGGCGGCGTTGTGCCCTTCGCGCCACAGGGCCACAGCTTTCTGAAAGCTTGCCCTGCGGGTCATCATTGTGACAAGACCTGAATATTCCTGATCATAGCCAGGGTACAACGCCCGGTGTTTCTCAAGAATACGCAACGTTTCATCAGCAAACTGGCCAAACTTGCGAAAGGTCGTGTTGCCCCCATGCACCCGCCAAAGGGTCAGAGGCTCATCTACGTAGTCCAGCTCCCAATCGTGAGCGATGCGGTAAAAAACATCGGCCTCCTCGCACACGTTGAGACTTTGATCAAACCACCCGCCATTGCGGCCTTCGCCCGACGGCGTTCTGTCAGCCGAAAGACTTGCCAGCGCCTCGCGGCTGACCATGGCAGACGACATGGAAATCCACTGGCGTTCCATCAATGCGGCAAAGGCCATGCCCCGCGCAGGGGACGTTTCGGCAAAAATCCTCTTGAACACGCGCTTGCCGTCAAAAATTTCCGTATCCGTGCACACCAAACCCACACGTGGATTGGCTTCAAACAGGGCCACCTGGCGCTCCAGCTTGGTGGGCCGCCACACGTCATCGCAGTCAAGAAAGGCCAGATACCGGCCACGGGCCTGCGCCAGGGCCAAGTTACGCCCCTCGCCCAGCGGCACAATACCCTCTCCCCGGAAGTAGCGCACCTTTTCGCCATAGCTTTTGGCAATGGCGGGGCTTTCATCCGTTGAACAGTTGTCCCAGAAAACAACCTCAAAATCCGTGAACGTCTGGGCCATGAGGCTGTCCATGGCTTCGCGCAGATCGCGGGAACTGTTCAGACAGTTCATGATGACCGAAACAGCGGGGGCGTTCATGCTTTATCCTCATTGCGCGCGGTGTGGGGCGTGGATGTCTGTTGCGCCGGGCTTTGCCCTGTCCCGGCGGGAGCGAATGAAGCCTGCGTTCTGAATACCCAGACCTTGCACAGCACATAAACCATGACAGGCACGGTCAGAACTGCAACGGGCATGGCCCAGGCATAAGGAACACCAAGCCGCACCAGCAGCCAGACAATGGCCGAATTGCAGCACAGGCCCACAGCCTGGGTAGCCGCAAAGCGCGGCAGCATGGTGCGGTGGCTGGCAATGCCTGCGGCGGAATCCGCGGCGCGGAACGTCCACAGGCATTGCCCGAGATAGGAAACAATAAAACTGAGCGCGTAGGCCAAGGCATTGCCCGCCAGCGTGGGCAAACCTGCCACGTTGACGAACAACAGCCCCAGCAGAAAGTAGCTTACAGAAGCCGCGCCGCCCACAACGCCAAAGCGCACCCAGCGCCGGGCCAAAAGCCCGCGCACCATATCCGCCAGCCATCTGAAGCCCGGCACAGCCTGCCAGCCGCTAACCACGGCAAATCGCCTGCGCACTGGCGGGCGCTACTTGAGTGCGGCAACAAGCGCGTCGCACACGCTCTCCACATCTTCGGCGCTGAGGCCGGGGTGCAGGGGCAGGGTCACAAGTTCGCCATAGAGCTGTTCCGTCACGGGCAGCGACTCCGCGCCCCCGCCAAAGCAGCTAAGCAGGTGGTTGGGTTTGTAATGCACGCCGGTGGGGATATCGCGTGCCGCCATAAATTCCTTAACGGCATCTTTGCGGCCACCCAACACACGCACGGGCATGATATGGCGCACCACAAAGTCCTGCGGATCAGTGGCCAGCAGGGCAAGGCCCTCCACGTTGGCGAGGCGCTGTTCATAAATGGCTGTAAGCATTCGGCGTGCCGGAATAAATTCCGATTCAAGCCGTCCAAGCTGTACCCGCCCGATGGCGGCCATGATATTGCTCATATGATAACGCCAGCCCTGACGGGTCACATCGGGATCCCACGAACGCGCGCCGGCAAAACGCTGTTTTGCATCGTTGGCTACAGAAAGCAGCCGGGCGTCAGAGGCCAGATTTCCGGCGGCCTCATCAAAGGCCACCAGGCAGCCGCCTTCACCGCAGGTAATATTTTTGATGCCGTCAAAGCTGAAGCAGACCATGTCGCCAAAGCTGCCGATCATGCGTCCCCTGCTTTTGCAGCCAAAGGCGTGGGCGGCGTCTTCCACCACGCGCAAGCCTTTGACACGGGCAAAGTCGTATATGGCGTCAATATGCCAGGGATTGCTGGCATAGTGCACGGGCATGATGGCAATGGTGCGGGGGGTCAGGCGGCGTTCGGCATCGGCAAGGTCAATGGTGCCGGTTTCGGGCAGCACATCGCAGGCCACAGGCTGGCAGCCCGCGGCGGTAATGGCCTGAAAAGACGCCACAAAGGTAAGGGAAGGAACCAGAACTTCCGGCTTGCCGTCTACGCGGCACTGGGCGGCAACGCCGTCCACAGCCAGATGCAGGGCCGCAGTACCTGTATTTACGGAAATAACCTGACTGGGCTTGACGCCGAGGTAGCGGGCGACTTCTTCTTCAAAAAGGCGCACTTCGTTGCCCATGCCGAGGTAGCCGTCTTCAGTAATAACACGGCTAACGGCGCGGGCTTCAGCTTCTCCCACAATGGAGCGGGAAAGACGCATGGACATAAGGCCTCCTGCTGCGGCGGCATAACCGTAGCGGCTGTGCCGCTCCGGCTGGCGAAGGCTTCAGGCTGCGCGTCGTTCACTCAAAACACCGCAGGACGCCGGGCTTTAAAAAGTCCGCCGTCCGCACGGAATCAGTAGTGCGCGCCTGGCCGCCATGCTAACCCGCATCGGCGTTCATGTCGCTCAATAACGTGTCGAGGTCAAGCAGAATGAGCAGGCGGTCTTCAAGCTTGCCCACGCCCCGGATATACTCGGAGCCGATACCGCAAACCACCGGTGGCGCAGGCTCCACAGTGGAGGCGGGAATACGCAGCACTTCAGACACGCCGTCCACCAGAAAACCCACTATCTTCTGGTTAAATTCCATTACAACAATGCGCGTGTTGCCATCGTGCTCCAGGGCGGGCATGCTGAAGCGCGTGCGCATGTTGACGACCGGAATAACCTTGCCGCGCAGATTGATGACGCCTTCAATAAAGGCTGCGGCATGGGGTACCATGGTGATCTGCATGAGACGGATGATTTCCTGAACGGAAAGGATGTCCACCCCGAACTCTTCTTCGCCAATGCGGAACGTCACCAGCTGGAGCAGATCGCCCTCATGTTCCTGCCCGGAACCTTGCAGCACGTCCTGCCGAGTGGCTTGCGCCGCGTCCATTGTATCCGTCATGGGATGGCCTCCATGGTATAAGCGGGCGTTTTCCGCCCATGAATCACCGCTTTTGCGGCAATCCGTCATATGCAATCCGCTGCAATCTGCGCCGGGATCAACCCCGCTAACTGGAGCGTTCAGGCCCCGGTTTCAACCTTATCGGACAGAGCGGAGAATACTTCAGAGTGGGTGACAAAAACAATACTTTCGGGCTGGTTTACGCCCAGCTTTCCACCAGCGTGCGTTCCTGGGGATTCAGGTATTCCATCCAGATTCCCCGCATGTAGTCATAGTGATTGATGCACAGCTCGGGCAGGTTGGTCCGTTTATATGCCCAGGGCTTGGGGCCGTGAAAATGCACTATCCGCGCCTCATCCCTGCATTCCTCTCTATAGGGGGGGCTGTTCCAGCAATCATCCAGCCGCGTAATGCGCTTGCCAAAAAAATAATTCACCAGCGACTGATCAAGGTTGCCGATACGCGATTCATTTTCCCGGCAAAAAGCCATGAAGTGCCCTATCAGGTCGCGCTTGCGCAGCCGCTCAAGATTGAACAGCGCCACCCCGCTGGAATATGTCCAGATGGGAAAAGGCATGGGAACGGTGTAGTGTTCGCCCCTGTATTCATAAAAAAGCTGCTGATGCTGGTGATAAAAGGGAGCTGTGTACTCCCTTGCCATACCAACGTAGGGCGGATGCTGTGCAAAAAGTTCGTCCAGAGGGCGATAAAAAAGTACATCCGTATCGCAGTAAAGTACACGGTCGTCCTGGGCAAGCTCGGGCACAAGAGCAAGTTCCAGTTTGAGAAAGCATCCGGCGCAGGCCTGTCCCAACGGAGTGAAACCGCTTGGGTCAAGGCGCGGCGTATAGCGCGCAACAGGAATATTTTCCGCAGCGAGTTCTGCCAGCAAGGCCGCATCATTTCCGGCGTAGACGCAGAGGCAGGGGGCATCCTTGCCCTGCACTGCGCGCAACGACCGCACCGCCACCTTGAGCAGGGTCAGATACTTGATCTTGTCGTCAAGGCAAAAAACGGTTTTCACAGGCTTTCTCCGCGCAGACGCCGTTGCAGGGCTGCCGCCTGAGCCTGTAGGGCCGCATTGTCAAAGTCTTTTACCGAGGCAAGAATGGCGGTCAGATCTTCTGCATAGGGGGTGCCGTTCACAAGAGGCATAAACCGTTCAATGGCGCTTTCCGCATTGCCCCAGTCCGTTTCCATCAGTTCGGGCAGTTCGGCTAGCAGAGCCAGAAGGTTGTCCCGGTGCTCGCCTTCCAGGTGCATGGTGCCAGTTGTGGCCATGCTCCCATCGCCTTCAAGACAGCGCACGCGCAGCAGCACCTCGTTCATGCACGCTTCAAACTCGTCCATCAGTTCTTCGCTCGGCGGAATAAGGGGCAAAGAGTTTTCCATGTGCCGCGTAAGGCGGCATACCCGCTCCACGCCAAGGTTGGCGGCAACGCCCTTTACCGTATGCGCCAGACGGGCCGCGCCACGCAGATCGCCGCAGGCAAGCAGCCCGCGCAGCTCCCTGGCGCTCTCGCCGTAGTGATCCACAAAACGCAGCAGCAGCTCGCGGTACAATTCGCGGTTGCCGCCTACGGTTGCAAGGCCAGCCTCCACATTGACCGCCTGCCCCTCCGGCACTGAAGAAGTTTGGGCCGGATCGCGCATAACGTCCAGCGAAAGCCCTTCCTCGCCCTCCTGGACACGGCTTTCCGCGTCTGCTGCGGCAGAAAAAACATCCGGGCCAACATCCGCAGCCAGCGGATTGGACTGCAATCCGCCCGGAAGCCACGTTTCAAGAGCGGCATACAGGGCGGCAGGATCAACCGGCTTGGTGAGATAGTCGTTCATGCCCACGTTCTTGCCTTCCAGACGGGAAGCGGCATCGGCATGGGCAGTCATGGCAAGAATGGGCAGATCCGCAGGTGAAAAACCCAGCGCGCGGATGCGCATGGTGGCTTGAAGGCCATCCATTACGGGCATCTGCACATCCATGAGCACAAGGTCAACGCCGCCGCCCCGCACTTCTTCAACAGCCGCAAGACCGTTGGAGGCCACACGCACGGCAAGCCCGGCCTGGGTCAGCAGCTCGCTGGCGATCTGGGCATTGATATCGTTATCTTCCACCACAAGCACAGTGCGCTGCGACGTGGTCGCAGCGCCAAGGGCACTGTCCACAACGGCGGCGGCTTCTTCCTGCGCAGAGGTTGTTTCCGTAATGGCTTCGCCCTGTTGCACCCAGCCGAAGCCCAATTCAAAGAAAAAGCGGCTCCCCTTGCCGGGTGCGCTTGCCACAGAAAGCTCGCCGCCCATGAGGTTGACCAGCTGCCGGGCCAGCGCAAGCCCAAGGCCAAGGCCGCTGTTTGATCGAGTCAACGACTCATCGCCCAGGGCAAAGGGTTCAAAAAGCTTGTCCTTGAGAACAGCATCCATGCCGGGGCCGCTGTCGGCCACCACAAAGAGCAGACGGCATCCGCCATCTTCCAGACCGCCGTGGGCAAGCTGCACGCTGCACTCCACGGAGCCAGTGCGGGTATACTTGACCGCATTGTCCAGCAGGATGCGCAACACTTCTTCCAGATGCCGTTCATCACCTTCCACAACCACCGGCACAGCCGGATCAAGTGTAAAAATCAGCTCCAACTGTTTTTCAAGGGCGCTGCCCGCCACGCTCTGCCGCAACAGCTCCAGCAGGCGGGGCAACTGAAATGCCCGGTTTTCGCGGCGCAGCAAGCCCTCGTTGACGCTTGAAAAATCAAGAATCCTGTTGACCATGTCCAGCAGCAGGCTGCCCGATTTGTTGATCTGGGAAAGATAATCGCGCTGCACGCCACTGAGGCCCGCCTGCAGGCTCAGATAGCTCATGCCGATGATGGCATTGAGGGGCGTGCGGATTTCGTGGCTCATGCGGCGTAAAAAATCTTCCTGCACGTGTGAGGCCCTTTGGGCGAGTTCCAGCGACGACAAGGCCTGCGCACGGGCAAGCACGGCCTGCTGCTTACTTTTGCGAGCACGCCTTTCGGCCTCTTTCAGTTCGCGGATACGGGAGAACAGCGTTCCCTTCATGCGTTGCAGGGAGGCGAACATGACGGCCAGCTCATCCCGGTACTTGAGCTTCAAGGGTTCGGGATCCTCGCCCGCCGCCACGTCTTCCGCATACTGGCTGACCTCGCCCAGCGGCTTGGCGACTCTCATCTGGAAGATATAGATATTGGCAACCGCGCTGGCCCCGAGGGCCAGCAAGGCAAAAAACATTGCCCAGACCATCTGGACAAGCGGAGACTCCTGCTTGCTCACCTGCTCCAGAAAGCTGCGGTACTGCACTTCGCGCAGAGCCTGCGCGCTGAAAAGAACCTGCTGCGCTTCACTGTCCAGATTGACCCTGTCTACCCAGCTCTGCGCGCCTTTCAGATCAAGCCCGTCCCTGTCCCACAGGGGCGGCCCGCTATTGCCCACAGCCATGTTCACGGCGGTATCAAGCAGACTGTCGAGGTGCCTGCGCTGGGCAAGAAGCGCCTGAACCTGCCCTTGCAGACTTCCCGTCACATTGAGATTGCGGGCAATATGCTCAAAGGTTCCCTCGTGCCCGGCGGCGTCCTGCATCTCGTGGACGCGATCCTGATTCAGCATCTGCCACTTGGCATAACGCTCTGGATTGCCCGTAAAAATAAAGGCGTGGGCTTCTTCGTAACTCTGGCGGGGTATTGGTTTCCACATCCACCAGGAGGGAATCAAGCCTGTAATAGTTTTCGAGTACCCTGCGGCCCTCATTAAGGCCACGCCCCAGAGAGACCAGGCAAAGCCCAAGCAGCAAAAGAAGCAGCAACTGCGCGAGGTTGGAAGTTTTGATGATGGTTCTGATGCTCATGCTTCTTGCTCCCGCAGGCAGCGGACAGTGCCTTTCGTCAAGCTTGAACCCGGACAGGCAGGCACCCCCGCGCGATTGCCGGATGGCCTCATACCTTGAAGTATTGGCATTCTTACCATAGGCTGCCGCAAAAATCATCCGCGACCATTCTGGAGAAACTGAAAACCCTCATGTCCCCCACCGCCCGGAACTTATTGCCTCACGCGGCCTTGCTGACAGCCATGGCCTTTTGGGGCTCCACCTTTGTAGTGCTGCGCATCGCCCTGACCGCCCTGACCCCCCTGCAAACCATGGCCGGGCGCATGCTTGTGGCCTGTATTGTTTTTTTGCCCCTGTGGCCGCGCCTCTGGCGCGAACTCAAGGAACACGGCAATCTGGGAACACTGACGCTCATGGCCTTGTGCGAACCCTGCCTCTTTTTTCTGTTTGAAACCCACGCGCTGCGCCTGACCACGGCTTCGCAGGCTGGCATGATAACATCCCTGCTGCCGCTTCTGGTGGCGGCAGTAGCCTTTGTCGCCCTGCGCGAACACGCGGGCCTGCGCATGTGGCTAGGTTTTTTGCTGGCTGTTTGCGGCGTCACGTGGCTCACCCTTGCCGCGGTTCCGGATGAAAAAGCCGCCAATCCCCTGCTGGGCAACATCCTTGAGGGTATCGCCATGTGCTGCGCCGCCGGATATACCGTGCTGGCCCGCCACCTTTCAACCGTATACAGCGCCCTGTGCATCACGGCTGTTCAGGCCTTTGTGGGCATGCTCTTTTTTTGTCTGCTGGCTCTTGTGGTGCCGGAATCAGACACGCTCATCAGCCTTGGCAGGGATTTTCCCGCCTGGGTTCCCTGGGCCTGCGTGTTCTATCTGGGCGGCATTGTGACCTTTGCAGGATACGGCCTGTACAATTTTGGCGTTAAGCGCCTTTCTGCTGGCCGCGCCGCCGCCTACACCAATCTCATACCTGTTTTTGCCCTGCTCTTCGGCGTCGCCCTGCTGGGCGAGAAGCTCTCTCCCGCGCAATATGGCGGGGCCTTGCTTATCGTGCTTGGCGTACTGCTGAGCCAATGGCGGGGAATAAACCGCAACGCCTTGGGCCAAAAACCGACAGTATGATTTTTCTGCTCAAGCCAGATGCAGCAAGTTGAGTATGGCCGGCATGTCCAGCGCTGCTTCCACAGCATCAGCCAGCCTGTCCAGTTCAGGGCCCAGGCTGTAGGCTGTTTCCTGCGCTGGCGGCAAACCCGCCTCATGCCGCTGGCGGCGCAAAAATGCATGGCGAAAGGCATCCTCGTCAAAAAGGCCGTGCAGATAACTGCCCCACACGCGGGCGCACCCCCGCGCATCGTATCGTCCCCAGCCCAAGGAACGGCCCTCGGAGTCGGTCATCACAACCCGCATGACGGCAGACGCGGCATCGCCCGAGGCTGGTTCGCCAGCTACACCCAACAATTCTTTGTGCAAAGAGGAGGTCTCGCCGTGATGGATTTCATAGCCTGTCACGGTCTGGCGTTCTGCCCCTGTCACACTGGCATCCGCCCATCCGGCGGCGCGGCACAGACGCTTGGCAGCCAGCAGCCTTGTACTGAGGGGCAGCAGGCCAAGCCCAGGTTCGCATCCGCCTTCTTCAATCAGCAGGGGGTCGGCTATTTCGGTTCCAAGCATCTGCAATCCCCCACAGATGCCCACCAGCGCGCCAGCGCCGCGCTCCAGGCACTGACGGGCAAATTTCTGCACCAGCCCGGCCAGTCCGGTGCGCCGCAAAAAACGTAAATCACCCACTGTATTGCGGCTGCCCGGTAAAATAACCACATGCGGCGCGCCCCACTGATCCGCGTGGCGCACAATGCGCAACTGTACCCCCGGTTCGTCCCGCAACGCGTCAAGATCCGTGGCATTACTCAAATGCGGCAGATCGGGCACCACAATATCCAGCAAGCCGGGGGCACCAGATGTTTGCCCCATGCGCAGGCCAGGGGTCAGACCTTCCTTGAAGCTTACGGAGTCCTCTTCGGGCAGGCGCAGGTTTTCCAGCATGGGTACAACCCCCCAAAAGGGTTTGCCCGTGCGCTTCTGGATCATGGACAGGGCGGGGTCCAGCAGGCTTGCATCGCCCCGGAACTTGTTGAGAATAAAGCCCCCTACACGCCCCCTTTCAGCGCGGGTGAGCAGGGCCATGGTGCCAGCCAGGGCCGCAAAGGCCCCGCCACGGTCAATATCCGCCACCAGGGCCACATGCGCCCCGGCATAACGGGCCATGCGCATGTTTACAATGTCGTGGGCCTTGAGGTTAATTTCGGCCGGGCTGCCCGCCCCTTCAAGCACCATCACGTCCATATCTGCGGCCAGACTGCGGTAGGCGCGGCGCACGGCCTTCCAGGCTTCCGGCTTATAGGCGAGATACTCGCCCACGCGCATGTGCCCCACGGCTTCGCCCAGTACAATAACCTGAGAACCCACGTTGGACGTGGGCTTGAGCAACACGGGGTTCATGCGCACGTCTGGCGCGAGGCCGCAGGCGGCGGCCTGCAAGACCTGAGCGCGGCCCATTTCCTTGCCGTCGCTGGTTACAAAAGAATTGAGCGCCATGTTCTGCGCCTTGAAAGGTGCAACCCGCAGCCCCCTGCGGGCCAGCAGGCGGCATACGGCCGCCGTAATCAGGCTTTTGCCCGCGTTTGAGCACGTCCCCTGAATCATGAGAGCCGGAGGCAAAGAACGCCCCTGCCCCGATTGTGCCGTATGAACCGATCTGACCGCCATGCGTGGTATCCTCCCTGCACTTGCGGCATGTCCGTTCAGTGCTGTGCCTTTTATGATATCTTTTCGGCAATATATGGATTGCGGGAAGCTACCGCAACCAATGCGCCCGGCCGCAAGGTACAGAGTCCGCCTGCCTGCACTGCGCGTTCTTCGTCTTGCACTGCTTGCCAGCTTTTCGTATAAAAGAAATGGTGGTCATACAAATACCCGCCGCGGCCCCGAAGGGCACGGCGGTTTACGCGGCCGCCAGGGCCGCAAATACCTGCGGAGTTTCAATGAAGCGTGTATTTTTATGGATTCTGGGTGGCGCCACGGTTCTGGCAGTGGCGGCGGCTGTCCTGCTCAGCAGGGTTGACGCTGGTTTTGTGGTGCGGCAGATAGCCGATGCCACGGCCAAAGCCACTGGGCAACCTTTAACGTTTGACAGCCCGCCCGGAATTTCCTTTTTCCCCCCCGGCGTCAATTTTGGACAGGCGCACTGGGGCAGCTCCGGCGATGGGCAGGGCGTGGTCATCTCCGTCAAAAGCGGCATGGCCCAACTGGAGCTGAGCCCCCTGCTTACGGGCAATGTTGTCGTGCGTGAAGTACGGCTGAACAGCCCCGTGATTGAAGTCCGCGAAGGCAAGGCCGTTGCCGCTGCCAAGCCGGATGCGGAAAAACCCGCCGTTGAAACCAAACCAGCCGCTGCGACCCCGCCAGCCCTTCCCATTGAGCTGAAACGTCTTGTACTGCGCCAGGGTATTGTGACCTACACAACCGCAAATGGTAAAACACTGCGCGTTGATGATGTAAACTTTTCTGTAGAAAATCTGCGCACCGGGCAAGAAGCCGTGGTGCAGTGCGACTTTGCCTTTATTTTTGGCGACAGCACCGCCGAACCTGCTGCCCCCGCCGCCAAATCTGGCGCAAACAACATCTCGGGTACGCTGGCATTTTCTTCCCGCCTGCGCTACGCGCCGCCTCAGCTGCTTTTCCGGCAGACTGCGCTGACTGTCACACCGCTCACCGGAGCGCTGCCCAAGGAAGCCGGGCCGTTGCAGTTCACCTGTGAAGGGTCGTTGCGGCTGAGCGATCTGCACCTCCAGTTGAGCAAGGCATTGCTCAATACGCCCCAGGCGCGGGTGAGCGCATCCGGCGAAGGCGGGCTGGCCCCCCTGGCGTTCAACGGCGCTCTTGAAATGGAAGGCTCGCCCCACAAACTTGCTGCGCTGGCAGGCCATAAACTGGCGACTCCCGCTGCCAAGGACGATCTGCGCTTCAGAACAATGGTGCGCTATACCGCCAATGCCCTGAATCTCAGCCAGATGCTTTTGCAACTTGACGATCTTTCCCTGCGCGGAGGCCTGCGCCTTGATCTGCCCGAAAACGCTCCCATGCTTGTGACTGCGGACGTGCAGACCGGCATGCTCAATCTTGATCCCTATTTGCCCCCGGCAGAATCCGGCAAGAATGCAACGGAAACCAAGCCTGCGGGCCACGACGGAGCATCGTCCAACGGCAAGCGAGCCAAGCCGGATGCGGAAGCGGCACGGCGCATGCCGGGGCTGGACATCCGCGCCAAAGTGGCTGGCATTACCAAGAGCGGATTGCAGATAAAAGACATTGCGCTGGCCATCAAAGGAGAAAAAGGACGCTACGCCCTGACTTCCTTAACGGCCAGCCTTGGCAGCGGCGGGCTTATCAAGTCCACCGGCAACATGGATATGGCGACTGAAACTTGCGCTCTCAAGGCGCAAGCCGCCGATGTGGAGCTTGGCCCGCTGCTGGTTGCCCTTGGCAAGGGCCGACTGGCCGACGGGCAGGCCTCGCTGGATGCGGATATGACCATGAAGTGCGCGGACGCCAACGATATTCGCCAGACTCTTGGCGGACGCGGGCAGCTTGAGATACGCCGCCTGCATGTTCCGGCCATGGCAGAGCTTTCCAAGAGCATCCCTTCGCTCACCGGCAAGGCAGGGCCGCTGCCCGACCGCTTTGATCTGGCCCGTGCTCCCTTTACCGCCCGCGATGGCGAAATCAACGCAAGTCCCATCACCGTTACCTCCGCCACTCTCAACGCTGCGGGCAAGGCGCGCATTAGTCTGCCCAAACAGTACCTGGACGCAGCCCTGGACATCAAAACCATGGGGCTGACGATTCCTGTGACGGCCAAGGGGCCTTTGAGTGACATTTCGTATGGTGTTGACCCGCGTTTTGCCCTTGATATGGCAAAAAATCTGCCCGGAGCATTGCTGAAAACGGGCAAGGAAGCCGGAAGCACCACCAAGGACGCGGCAAAGGGCGCGGAAGGGCTGGTTCGCGGCATTCTGGGCCGCTAACAGGCATGGCGACGGCTGGACAAAGATACGAGCGAAGGCCAATGGCAAGGCAAACAGCTCTGGTTCACGGGTTAAGGTATTTTGCCTGGGGCTTGCCTTTTCGGCGTCATGGGCTAAAGCTATTAGCATCACGGGCGTTAAGCATTAAAGAAGGCCTGAACGCGCTGTAAAGGCGCGATTGGTGAGCGGAGTAGTCAAAATTTCGCCAGCCAGGCAACACACGAGCTTTACGGGGTTTCTTTGCCCAGTAAGGCATAGAGCGAACAGGCGGCAGTATGTACTTACTTATAGGACTGGTCATTGTTGCGGCTTCAGTCGGCACGGGCTACACCATGGCTCACGGCGACTGGGGCGTTCTTTTTCAGCCCGCCGAGTTCATCATTATTTTGGGTTGCGGCCTTGGGGCTTTTTTTGGTTCGCAGACCAAGTACACCTTTGGCTTGGTTGTCAAAAGCCTCAAGCACCTGTTTGCCGATCCTGGTTCCAGCAAAAATCATTACCTTGAGACCCTTGCCCTGCTGTATGCGCTCTTTTCCAAAATGCACCGCGAGGGCGTGATCAGTATTGAAAGCGACGTTGAAAAGCCCGAATCCAGCCCAATTTTCAGCAAGTATCCCAATATTTCCAAAGATACCGTGCTGGTGAACTTTGTGGGCGACACGCTGCGCGTGTACCTGACCACCGGCGACCCCGCAGATATCGACAGCCTCATGGATGTGGATATCGAGACCATGCGCGAAGAAGGCATATTGCCCGCCCACGCCGTGTCGCACATGGCCGAATCGCTGCCGGGCATGGGTATTGTGGCCTGCGTGCTGGGCGTGGTTTTGGCCATGGGCAAGATCAACGAACCGCCGGAAGTTCTTGGCCACTACATCGCGGCAGCGCTTGTCGGCACGTTTTTTGGTATTCTTGCCTGTTATGGCCTCTTTGGCCCCATGGGCGCAAAGCTTGAAAACTACGTGGCCGAAGAACATTTTTATTTTAACGCCATCAAGGAAGCCGTAGCTGCCGCCATTCGCGGATCAACTCCGCTGATCGCCGTGGAATATGGGCGCAGGGCCATACCCTACCCCTTCCGACCTTCTTTTGCAGAAATGGAAGAACGGCTCAAGAGCGGCTAGGCCGGGGCAAACGGGCTGGCTGCCCCCCTAACCGGGGAGTGCAGGCGCAGATATTTTGCCCTTCTGTAAAAACCTGCTATGGTTTGCACATCAAGGGCGCGGACGGCTGATCTTTATGCCGTCAGCAAAAGCGTAAGGCCCGGCGCAGATTACTACGAAGGAGAAAGCCTATGGGCGGCGGCGCATGGAAAGTGGCGTATGCCGACTTTGTTACGGCCATGATGGCCTTCTTCCTTCTGTTGTGGATCCTCAGCATGGTGCCGCCCGACACCAAGGCGGGTCTTGCCGCGTACTTCAGCGGCGAGCGCAATTTCGACTCCAGTTCCACATCCCCCATATCAAATAATCCGTTCATCCAGAACACGGATAAAATTGATGCGCGCGACCTCAAAATCAACGAGGTTGAAAAGTCGCACTACGCCATTGCGCAAAAAATCAAGCAGATGCTCATGGCAGATGCCGTGCCGCAAAATTCCTCGGGCATCAGCGCGGATGACGTGGGCGTGCAGTTGCGCGTCAATTCGGACGTTATGTTTCGGCCCGGCAGCGTTGACCTGCTGCCCGAAGGCACCAAGGTGCTGGAAGCGGTGCTGAAACTCATGAACGAATACAATCTTTACCTTGTGGTGCGCGGGCACGCTGACTCCACCGAGGCCAGACCGCCATATGCCTCCGCGTGGGAGCTTTCCGGCGCGCGTGCATCAGCCATGGTGCATTATCTCGCCGATAAGGGCATCAAGCCCACGCGCATGCGTGCTGTGAGCTACGGTGATACGCGCCCCCTCAAGCCGGGCATTGACGAACAGAGCCGCGCCATGAACCGGCGGGTGGAATTTTTCTTCCATCGGCCAGAGGTCATGTCATACAGCGTGGTGTACTAGTCCGCCATTCTGCCAGCAAATTGCAAAAGAAACGGCCCCTGTGAAAATTCACAAGGGCCGTTTCTCTGTTTCACTGACGGGGATGCTTTTGCGGCATCCCGGCCAGAGCTATATCTTACGTACTTCCGTGTACCAGGCGGCAGCCTCTTCAAGCAGCTTGCCCGTGCGGGCCGCCAATGCCTGAGGATCCTTGAGGTAACCGTCCAGCAGCAGGCTGGCGTCGAACAGGCAGCCAGTCATGTCGGCCAGAATCCTGTCGTCCGCGTCTGCCTTGAACATGCGCAACATACTGCGCAGCAGCGGATGATCGCGGTTGACCTCCAGCACCTTCACAGGGATGGAATCATCCTTCTGCATGACCTTGAGCAGTTTTTCCATGGAGGACGACAGACCGCCATCGGGCGAAACCAGCACTGCGGGGCTGTCTGCCAGACGGTGAGAAACACGCACGTCCGTCACTTTGTCGCCCAGGATTTCCTTCATCTTGCCAAGCAGGGCGTCAAAACTTGCCGAATCGTCGTCAGAGAGCGGCGCGGCGGCTTCGTGTTCCGGCTGTTCCTTGTCGGAAAAGTCTTTCAGGGCGTCATCCGCCGCTGTTTCCACCGACTTGAATTCCCAGTCCTTGTACTTGGCAAGGCCGTCCATGACAAATTCGTCCACAGGCTCGTACAGCCACAGCACTTCAATGCCCTTGCAGCGGAAGCGCTCCATGTGCGGATTGAGGCGGGCGGCCTCACGGTTGGGCGCTGCCACATACCAGATGGTCTTTTGCCCTTCTGGAGCGCGGGCCATGTATTCATCAAGGCTGGTGAGCGCATCCGCATCCGCAAGGGACGAGGAATTGAAACGCAGCAAGGCGCTGATGCGTTCGCGGTTGGCATAATCGTGGTAACCCAGCTTGAAAACCTTGCCGTGCAGCTTCCAGAAGCGGCTGTATTTTTCCGCATCGTCCT
Organism: Desulfovibrio desulfuricans; assembly: GCF_024460775.1. Lineage (NCBI taxonomy): Bacteria > Pseudomonadati > Thermodesulfobacteriota > Desulfovibrionia > Desulfovibrionales > Desulfovibrionaceae > Desulfovibrio > Desulfovibrio desulfuricans. The sequence continues at coordinate 47,992 of NZ_JANFYZ010000009.1, forward strand.
TTGCCAGCTTTTCAAGATGGCCCAAGGTCTGCTTGACCAGCACCTGATTGATCTTGCGCAGCACCACGTTTTCCTGAAGCGTCTCGCGCGAGATGTTCAGGGGCAGGTCTTCCGTGTCGACCACGCCTTTGAGGAAGGCCAGATATTCAGGCACCAGTTCTTTGTTGCGGTGCTGGATGAGCACGCGGCGGGCATAAAGATCAAGCCCCCAAAATTCGCGGTCAGCACCAAAAAAATCCTGCGCCGAATCGGGCGTGAACAGGAGTGCATTAAACTGCACAGGCGCATCCACAGAAAGATGCAGGGTGTCCAGCGGCTCCTTAGCGTCATAGGTCAGGGCTTTGTAAAAGGAATCGTACTGTTCCTTGGTGACCGAAAACTTTGGCTCGCGCCACAGCGCAGGCTGGGTGTTGACCCGCTCGCCGTCCACGAGGACAGGAAAGGGAACAAAGGCCGAGTGCTTGCGGATAACCGACTCAACGCGGAACTTCTCTGCAAATTCGGCGGCATCGTCCTTGAGCCATGCCTTGATGACAGTACCGCGCGCGGGCTCATCCCCGGTTGCGGGCTCAACGGTAAAGGTGCCAAGCCCGTCGCTGACCCACACGCTGGCTTCTGCATCATCGCCAAAAGCCGGACGCGAAGTAACTTCCACCTTGCTGGCCACCATAAAGACAGAATAAAAGCCCACGCCAAAACGGCCGATTATGTTGGCGGCATCCGCAGGACCGGAGGTTTCGCCCTCCTCCCCGGCTTCGGCCTTTGCCGCATCGCTGCCGTTGGCGGCATTTTCAGCCGCAATATCGGCCAAAAACTGCTCGGAGCCGGATCTGGCAATGGTGCCAAGGTTTTCAGCCAGTTCTTCTGCTGTCATGCCAACGCCGGTATCTGCAATGGTCAGAACCTTGGCGTCCTTGTCCAGGCTGATGCGGATTTCAAGGGGGATATCAGCAAGACGCGGGCTTTCGCCCCTGTTCATACGATAGCGCAATTTATCCAACGCGTCCGAGGCGTTGGAAACAAGTTCCCTCAAAAAAATTTCGCGATTTGTATAGAGCGAATTGGTGAGGATATGCAGGACTTTGCGCACCTCAGCGCGGAATTGGCGGGAATTCTTACCAGCCTCTGCCATGACAAACCTCCTGAAAAAAGATATAGTTGAAAATAATATCCCCCACTGAAATTTCAAGGGGGATTTGCCAAATTTTACGGCATTTTTCCGCGCGGCAGTTGGCAACGCAGGGAAATTCGCGCGTCCGGCACCCTGTAAAACAGGCTGGCAGGCACGCGCAGACATTCCAATCCAATATTTCATATAAAAGGGGGATAAAACATCAAGCCCGCAGGATTCATACTCATACGGGCAAAATGATATTCGTAACTACTTGCCATTTGATGGGAAAAAAGCTATCTCGCCTGAAGGATATTCAAGGAGGGCCTACATGGACGTTGTAATGCTTTCGCGTTTGCAATTCGCTGTGGCCGTTTTTTTCCATTTCATATTCGTGCCGCTTACGCTCGGTCTTTCCGTCATTCTCGCCTGGATGGAAACCCGCTATGTGCGTACCGGTGACGAATTCTGGAAAAAACAAGCCAAATTTTGGGGAAAACTTTTTCTCATCAACTTTACCCTGGGCGTGGTGACAGGCATCACGCTTGAGTTCCAGTTCGGTACCAACTGGTCCCGCTACTCGGAATACGTGGGCGATATTTTCGGCTCCCTGCTGGCTATTGAAGCCACGGTGGCCTTTTTTCTGGAATCCACGTTCCTTGCAGTGTGGCACTTCGGCTGGAACCGCGTTGGCAAAAAAATGCATCTTGCCTCAATTTACATTGTGGCATTTGCGGGCAACCTTTCCGCCCTGTGGATCATTCTTGCCAACGGCTTTATGCAGCACCCGGTGGGCTATACCATCAATGAGACAGTTGGCCGTGCAGAGCTTGCCAACTTCTGGCAGGTGGTAACCAATGGCTACGCCTGGGGCATGTACGCGCATACGGTGCTTGCATCGTGGGCGCTGGGCGGCTTTTTTGTGCTGGGCGTTTCGGCCTGGCATTTGCTGCGCAAGAGCCAGGTGGACTTTTTCAGGGCCTCTTTCAAGATGGCCGCGCCTTTCACCCTGATTCTTGTTTTGTTGCTGGGCCTTTCGGGCGACCAGCAGGGCAAGACTGTGGCCCAGGTTCAGCCTGCCAAGCTGGCTGCGCTGGAATCCCACTGGGAAACCGGGCGCAACGTGCCCTTTTATCTGCTGGCATGGCCTGACGAAGCCAATGAAGGCAACAAGGTTCAGGCCATCGGCATTCCCGGTCTGCTGAGCTGGATTGCCTACGGCGATACCAACGCCGAAGTGAAGGGCCTCAAGGACTTTGCCAAGGAAGACCGCCCCCCGGTTATGCCTACCTTCCTGAGCTTCCGTGGCATGATTGCCATGGCTGGCATCTTTGTGCTGCTGGCCGTAGGCGCTTTTTTGCAACGCAAGAAGGACGAACCCTGCCCCCTGCTGCTCAAGGCGCTGGTATGGAACATCCCCCTGCCCTACGTTGCCATCATGCTGGGTTGGGCAGTGGCCGAAATTGGCCGCCAACCCTGGATTGTTTATGGTCTCATGCGCACTTCCGACGCGGTTTCGCCAGTTCCAGCCGAGAATGTCGCCATTTCGCTGGGTGCGTTCATAGTGGTGTATTCCCTGCTTGGCCTTCTGGACATTTACTTGCTGCGTAAATACGCCATCAAGGGCCCTGACGCCCAGGAGGTATAGCCATGTTGGAAACCATCTGGTTTGTGCTGTGGGCATTGTTGTGGGCCGTGTACTTTATTCTGGACGGTTTTGATCTTGGCCTTGGCGCGTTGCTGCCCTTTTTGGGCAAAAACGAGTCTGAGCGCCGCATCATGTACAATGCTGCCGGTCCCTTCTGGGACGGCAACGAAGTGTGGCTTATTTCCGCTGGCGGCGTGACCTTTGCGGCTTTTCCCAAGGCCTATGCGGTCATGTTCAGCGCACTGTACGCCCCGCTGCTTCTGCTGCTGTTCGCCCTTATTTTCAGGGCTGTTTCCTTCGAGTTCCGCAACAAGGTGGAACACGACAGCTGGCGCGCCCTGTGGGACGGTGTGCATTTTCTTGCCAACCTGATCCCCTGCGTGCTGCTGGGCGTGGCTTTCGCCAACCTGTTCATGGGTATTCCCATTGACGTCAAGGGCGTATACCACGGCAACCTGCTTGGCCTGCTGAACATTTACGGCCTTGCGGGCGGCGTGTTCTTTTTGTGCATGTTCCTGCTGCACGGCTCCCTGTGGCTGGCCATCAAGAGCACAGGCAGCCTGCAAACCCGCGCAGTGGCATCGGCCACCTTCCTGTGGCCTGTCATGCTGTTGCTGCTGGTGGTCTTTCTGGTTCTCACCGCCATGTACACCAAGCTGTATGCAAACTTTCTGGCCATGCCTGTTCTGTTTGTTCTGCCCTTGCTGGCGCTGGCGGGCCTTGTGGGCGCGCGCGTCATGCTGGGTGCGGGCAAGCTGTGGCTGGCCTGGGCGTGCAGCGCCGTGTTCATTCTTGGCGTTACCTTCTTTGGCGTTGCGGGCATGTTCCCCGGCATGATCATATCTTCCATTGATCCTGCCGCCACGGTCACCGCCTTTAACGGCGCTTCCAGCCAACTGACGCTCAAGATCATGCTGGGCGTGGCTCTGGTCATGGTGCCCATCGTGCTTGCGTACCAGTTCTGGCTGTACAAGACCTTCTCCGCCCCTGTGACGCACGAGGATCTCAAGGACGAACACGCCTACTAAACCCAGGCGGTTCTCCCCTTCCAAAAGCAACACCCCGCATCGTCTGATGCGGGGTGTTTTCATTTAAAGCCAGCAGTGCAGCGTTGGCGTTAATCTGACCAACCGGGGTACGGACATTGCCAACAATGATTGTCTATATTGTTCTGCGTGGCCCCTCTGCGGGGAAAACTCTGCGCCATAAAAAAGGCTGCACGGCTAATCAGTTTCGTTGTGCAGTCTTTCCCTGTAAAGGGGTTCTAATCCGTGGATTCCACCTCACGCACACAGTAGCCCTGATGCCGGAGGGGCGTGAAATAATTGGTGCCCCAGGTCACGGCCAGCACAAAGAGCGCTGCGAAAAGCCCAATGGCAGGGCTCCACAAGGGGCTTGCGGAAAGGGCTAGCCGCATGAGCAAGGTGCCTATGACAAAGCCCGAATTGCGGAACACCGCATGGAAGGCAGGCATGTACCGCTGTGCGATGAGCACCATGGCGATATCTGCAAAAATCAGCACCGTGTAGAGAGTTTCAAAAAACTTGAGGTCTTCGCCGGTTTTCACAAAGTGCATAAAATCGCGGGAACCGATGAACAGAAATATTACAAACAGGGCCAAGGCCAACATTTTTTTGCTCATGACGTAGCGCATGCGCAGATCGGCTGTGGCGATAAAATGCAGGTGTTGCCGTGCGATGCGTTTGTACAGGCCAAGGCACAGATACACGCACAAGGCACCGGCACCGGAAACCGCTATGCTGATAACCGGCAGCAGGTCGTTAACCACGCTGACCGGCTCCGGCAAATGCGCTAGTTCTTTAAAGGCATTGCGCAGCAAAATAAGGGTAAGTATCTCAAACTGCTTGCCCATGGATTGCGAAAGGGAACTTGGGATCGCCAGAATCAGGCTCATGACCTCAAGCACCAGAATCAGGGTAAAGGCCAGATGGATGGCGTAAAAATGGCTGTGCGGCGTAATCGCGGCCAGCCACGGAGGCAGAATGCCCATGCGCTTGAGTTCCACCCCAAGCAGGGCGAGCAGATATACCCAGAGGATGCAAAGGGCCACGCGGCGCTGGGTGGCTGCACGCTCCCAGGCTGAGTGCAGCCAGTCAAAGACATCCGTAATTGGCTGTAATTTAAAAATAAACATGCGATAGCTCCATAGATGAGTACCCGGAGATCCAAAGAAACCCCGTCTGGCAGAAGGATATCTACAGCTTGCCAAATGTCAAAGACTACTAATCCTGTTATGGCAGGCGGAATCATGAATGGCATGCGTGGGCCAATGCCCTGCGCACTTGCCATCCATCAATATAGAACGTAGAGAAAAGGCTTCCCCCGCGTTGCAGACCTTCGGCTTGCCCGATGGGTTTGAACAGTGTCGGCGGCCTGCGGCCTGCCGAGAGCGCGAGTTTTTTCCAAACTGCCATGCCGCCCGACCCCGCATCACTACGGGCATCGGTTCGGCATGGTCGGCTATTGGGCGACTCGCCAATGCGCGGGAAAACAGGGGGTGGATTGAGCATGCCCCGCCTGTCTTCACGGATTTGACCGGCGGCAACGCCGCAAGAGCTTCATCGAGCTTTACGAGGTAGAACGTCATGCCCCACAAGGGTCCGCATATCTCCATTTCTCCCGACTATGTGGTGAACAGGATTCTGCGCATCAATATTGATGACTTTGCAGAATGGCCCGAATCTGTGCGCAACCTGGCCATCGCCATAGCCGAAGAACTTTTTCTGGTGGCCTACAACCCCTTTATCAATGCGGAAACCGTGCGCACCAGCGTGCGCGAAAGCTATGACAAGGAATCGGTCTCCCTGGCGCACTATTACGCCACGGCCATCAGCGAAGGCCTGACCATGTTCTGGTCGGCCCACGAGGCCGAAACCGCCTTCCGCGCCAAACTGGTGGACGCCCTGCACGGCGTTTTGCCCGATGAATGCATTCTGACCAATCCCGCCGCCATGGTGGAATCGGCAACAGACGCCACTGACTTGCGCATGGAACTGCCCCTGCTGGTGGTTGAGCCAGACAATACCGAGCAGGTGGCCGAGCTTGTAAAGCTCGCCAACGACATGAAGTTTGCGCTCATTCCGCGTGGCGGCGGCTCCGGTATGACCGGCGGCGCTGTACCCGCGCGCAAGCGCACGGTTATTGTCAGCCTCACCCGGCTGACGCGCATCGGGCCTGTTGACCTTGAAGCCATGACAGTCACCTGTCAGGCCGGGGCCATCACCCAGGCCGTCATCAACGCCGTGGATGCCGAGGGCGCACTGTTTTCCGTTGACCCGGCTTCCAAGCAGGCATCGACCATCGGCGGCAACATTTCTGAAAACGCGGGCGGCCCCAGCGCCTTTGAGTACGGCACCACGCTGGACAACCTGCTGTGGTGGCGCATGGTCACGCCCACGGGTGAAATCATCACCGTTGAGCGTGAAAACCACCCCCGCCACAAGATCCTGCCCGAAGAAACCGCCGTCTTTGTGGTCAAGGACGTGAGCGGCGGCGTGCGCAACGTGGTACACCTGCGCGGCGACGAAATACGCCTGCCGGGCCTTGGCAAGGACGTGACCAACAAGGTTTTGGGCGGCCTGCCGGGCATGCAGAAAGAAGGCGTGGACGGTATCATTACCGAAGCCTGCTTTATCGTTCACCCCAAGCCCAAGTACAGCCGCGTCATGGTGCTTGAATTCTTTGGGCGCTCCATGCACCCCGCCGCCGTGGTGGTACGAGAATTGGTGGCCCTGCGCAACCGCATCCGGCAGGAAGGCGACTACGCCCACCTGTCGGCCATGGAAGAGTTCAACGCCAAGTACGTGCAGGCCATTGAATACAAGCGCAAGTCCGAGAAATACGAGGGCTCGCCCATTTCGGTCATCATCCTGCAGGTGGATGGCGACGATCCCTACCTGCTCGACAAGTGCGTGGGCGACATCGTGAGCGTTGTGGAACAGCAGGACAACGTGGACATCATCGTTGCCGCTGATGAAAAGGAAGGCGAGCGCTTCTGGGAAGACCGCCACAGGCTCTCGGCCATCGCCAAGCGCACCTCCGGCTTCAAGATGAACGAGGACGTGGTCATCCCCATGGACCGCATCCCCGACTTTGCGCTGTTCCTCGAGCAGATCAACCTGGAATGCACGGCGGCCTCCTACCGTTACGCCTTGCAGGAAGTGGGTCGTCTGCCGGGCTTCCCCATGGAAGATAAAGACTTTAACCGCGAGTTTTCGCAGGCCTCCAAGGCTGCCTCGGGCGATGTTGCCGCCACCGAAATTTCGGATATGGAACTGGCCGCCCGCGCAGAAGACTTTCTTGCCAAGCTCAAGGAAAAATACCCCCATCTTGCCAAAAAGATCGACAAGATCAGGGAATACATGGATGCCAGCCGCATTGTGGTTGCCAGCCATATGCACGCGGGCGACGGCAACTGTCATGTGAACATCCCCGTGAACTCCAACGATGCTCACATGCTTGAAGAAGCGGAAGAAACCGCAGCCCGCATCATGGCCGAGTGCCAGGAAATGGGCGGCGAGGTTTCGGGCGAGCACGGCATCGGCATCACCAAGATCGCCTTTTTCGGCAAAGACAAGATGGACGCCCTGCGCGCTTTCAAAGAGCGCGTGGATCCCCGCGATGTGATGAACCCGGCCAAGCTGGTTTTCCGCGAGCTGCCGGTGCGCCCCTTTACCTTCTCGTTCAACCGCCTGATCCGCGATATTCGTGAAAGCGGCCTGCCCGACAAGGAAAAGCTCATCAGCCTGCTCACCTCCATTCAGGTCTGCACGCGTTGCGGCAAGTGCAAGCAGGTCTGTTCCATGTGCTATCCCGAGCGCTCCATGCAGTACCACCCCCGCAACAAGAACATGGTGCTGGGCATGCTGCTGGAGGCTGTATACTACAGCCAGGTCAACAAGGGCCGCATTGAGGAAAGCCTGCACAAGGCCCTGCGCGATATTGTGGAGCATTGCACCGCCTGTGGCCGCTGCATGGCCAACTGCCCGGTCAAGATTCCCTCGGGTGAGGTGGCCCTCACCCTGCGCGCCCTGCTGGAACACGAAGGCGCTGGCGGGCACCCCATCAAGGGGCATGCCCTTGAATGGCTCTCGCGCGATATACAGCACCGTGTGCCCAAGGCGGCCAAAATGGCCTCCCTTGGACAAAAGATGCAGAACAAGTTTCTCGGTTTCGTGCCAGATATGTGGAAACGCCGCCTGAAGAGCCCGCTCTTTTCCGGGCGCGGCCCCAAGATGGGCTACACGAATCTGTATGAAACCCTCAAGCTGCACAGGGGTTCCATTTTTGCGCCTGCCGAGCCAACGCCGGGCATGCCCTGCGTCTTGTACTTCCCCGGTTGCGGCGGCGCGCTGTTCTATGACCGCATCGGTGTTTCTTCCATCATGCTGCTGCTCAAGGCCGGCTTTGCCGTAGCCGTGCCGCCCCGGCACATGTGCTGCGGCTTCCCCTTGCTGGCTGCGGGCATGGATACGGCCTTTGAAGACAACATGGCCCAGAACCGGCAGTATCTGGCCTCCATGCTGCGCAATCTTGCCAAGCAGGGCTTTGACTGCAAGCATCTGGTCACAGCCTGCGGCTCGTGCCGTGACGGCCTTGAGCGCCTGCACATGGAAACGCAGTTCCCGCAGTTGACCCTGCGTGATGTGGGGCAGCTTACCCTGCCCCTGCTGGACAAGGACAAGCTCAAGGCTCCCCTACCGGAAGGCTCCAAGGTTCTGTACCACGGCGCGTGCCACTGCGAATGGGCCGATGTGCACAAGATCAAGGGACAAAAACAGATTATCAAGGCGCTGGGCGACTTCAGCGGCGCCAAGATTACGCTCAACCCTGGCTGCTGCGGCGAATCGGGCATGGGCGCCATGACCTCGCCCGATATCTACAACCTGCTGCGTTCGCGCAAGCAGTTGCGCCTTGGTGAGGCTTTTGAGCAGGGCAACGACGGCCCCGTAATTGTGGGCTGCCCCTCGTGCAAGATCGGTATTGGCCGCTGCCTCATCAACATGCGCGACAAACGCCCTGTCATGCACGTGGTTGAATGGCTGGCCGGGCAGGTGGACGGCGAAGACCGCCGCCAGACCTTCCGCAAAAAAGTCAACGATGTGCGCGGCGAAGTGCGCGTTATTGACGTAAAATAACAGCCTTATCATAAGGCGGCCTGCACATGCAGGCTCGGCCTCTTGCCTCTGGCGAGGCCAGCATACATTCCCAAAATACAGCGCGGGGGGTTCCGGATACGGGGCCTCCCGCGCAAACACAAGGTCTGTCAGCATATGGCGCACCCTGCCGATTCCTGCCCCGCACACAGAGGGAAATCCCCGGCCCATGAGCTTCAGGCGCATCATTTCACCTTGCCTGCCCCCGGCTGGTGCTGGTGGGTGGCGCTGGTGGCGCTGCTGCTGCCCTTTGCCTATGCCTTTGGCTTTCTGTTTCCGCGCGGGGATGACTTTGATGAAGTCACCAGAGCCATGTTCCCCTTTGATCTGCCCGGTGGGCTGTATGAAGTTGCCCGCGAATGGCTGACCTGGAGCGGACGCTACACCTACCACTTTCTGGCGGTTTTTCTTGGCAAGGCCGGGGAAATCCGCCCCCTTTACGGGCTTGTTTGCGCGGGCGTTGCGGCGCAGTTCGGCCTTGGCCTGTTCGGCCTTGCGCGGGTGGTAAGCGTCCAGCGCGGCGCGGCCGCTTTTTGCGGGTTGCTGGGCGTGCTTGTGGTGCTCGCTGGTCATCAGAGCCTGCCCAACTTCTACCTGCTGACAGATGCGCTCACCATGGGCCTTTTGCAGGCCATGACCCTTGTCTTTCTGTGGATGCTCTGCCGTCTGTGGGCCGCTCCGACAACCGAGGCCAGCAAGGCGCGGCGTCAGGCCATCATTGTGGGTGTACTGACCGTGGGTGTGTTTGAACATTCGGCGCTGGCGGCTTTGGCGGCATGCACGGTTGCTGTGCTGTTGGCCCTTGCGGATCGCTTTGCAAGCAGGGAGACGGGACCCGATGTCACGCAAAGCGCCCGCACCCGCCTGCGCCATATGGGCGTTCTGTGGCTATGGGTTTTCGGAGCTTTGCTGTTTTCCTTTCTTGCTCCGGGCAATCAGGTGCGCAGGGCTGCCCGCCATATTGGCACAGACGTACAGCTGCGCCAGCTTGCCGCAGCTTTTGACGAATGGCGGCAGGTGGCCTTTTGGTTTTTTGACGGCCTGTGGCCGTGGGCTGTTCTCCTGCTGGTGCTTGTGTTGCGGGGCATGCGCGGGCAATGCTCCATCGTGAGCAAGGGGACTGCGCGTTCCGGCTTGCTGATGGCAGTTTTGGCCATAGCTGCGTATCTGGGACTGTCAGCCCTGCTTACCGTGCTGCATGCCCTCAGCGATGTGACCATCAGCTCCACTGGCAAATTGCCAGCAGGCCTGACAATTTTTTCAGCCTATGCCTGCGGCTTTGCCCTCTGGGGCTTGCTGAACGCCTTTCCTGCGGTGGAACGCTCCTTGGCGCGGCTACCTCAGCGGGCACTCATGGTTGCGCTGCTCATTCCTCTGCTGCTTATGCTTGCCAGCAGCTCCAATTGGCGCAACACCACAGCCAATGCCGCCAACGGCGGCATGCTCCACCTTGGGCTGCAATTGCAGGAACGCTACGATACATTGCAGGTCATGGGCGATACCGCCCAGCCAAAGGATGCGCCGCCGCGCTTCGGCCTGCTTGGCGAAATATACCGGCCCGGCGCGCGCAAGCGAGCCATAGACAAGAATTTGCCCCTGCCTGTGGTGCAGCGCAGTATTCCGGCGACGGTCTTTCCTGTGCAAATGGGTGAGGCTTTGCCCGCGCAACCAGAAACATGGCCCAACCTCTGGGCAGCCTGGATGCTGGGCCTTGGCGGCGTATACAGCGCGCCGCCCGCGGCCTCCGCAGCGGTGACGGCGCTGGAAGCGCCTGCGGGCATGGCCGCGCAAAAGCCCGTAACGCTCGGCTTGCCGCAGGCCTTGCATGATGCGGGAATTGACGCTGCGTGGCTGGTGCGCGCCAATGGCGCTCCGACAAACGCGCAGCCCACGGCAGCTACCACCACTTTCAGCGATCTGTGGCTGGTGCTTCACGGGCAGGATATTTCAAAGATTGAACGCATTGCGGTTTTGCGGCTCAATAAAACTGACTGGCGCAGGCTTATGCCCGTATTTCTGCAACGGTTTGCGGCATCCCATATTCTGGAACGACAGATAGTTGCAAACAGCACCGCCGGAGGCACCGTCTACCAGCAAATACTGACTGCGCTGGCAGGCGAACAAATCCACTTCACGGCTGAAGGCTGGAAAGTCGGCGAATATCTGGCAGTGCCCGTGAGTCAGGCAGTCAATGCCCCGCTGGGCCTTTTTGTGAGCCTGAACAATGGCCCCATGCTCCGGCTTGACTTGTCAAAACCCTGACCAGCCTGAGCTGGTTGACGAGTTTGGGCTGGCGTGGCTGGCGGTCAGATTGCATCGGCTTGATCAGGCGTAGTTTGCCCAAGGCACGGCCTGCAAGACCGTGGTGACACCGCGAAAGAAAGCCTGTGTTTCTTCCGCAGTAATGTGTTCCGGCAGGGAATAGCGCTCCCTGTACCAGGGTAATGTGAGCCGCAAGGCAGCCTGCATGGTAGCCTGACGCGGATGCAGCACATCAGCAGGCCGGGTCTGGGTGGCGTCCTCGCCCGCACTGCATGGCTGGCCGAAAACAACATAGCGCCTGCACGCCATCGGGCGCACAGGATAAGCGCCGCAGCATTTCTCCAGCAGGAAAGGGCAGGCGTCCCCAAGAGTTGCCCGCTCTCCGTGGAACAGCGCAAAGGTTGCTTTGAGAGCATCCCGCCTGGAGGGTGGAAGCTCCAGTTCTGCAAAAAGGCGCAAGGCCAGAATTTCCAGTGGAGTCGCCGGGATGGGCTGGATACAGCAATAGCAGCACCCCGGCCCGCAGGCTGGCGGCTCCCCCTGGAGCGCGATGGACTCCGCCACGCTGCAATCCACCAGGGCAAACGCGTCCAGCAGCAGACTCATGCCCGGCATGCGCTCAAACCGGTGACTCTGGTACCTCAAGCGCTGTGCGTTTTTTACCTGACAGGCAGCCATCTTCCACTCCGCATCAACGCGCAGCCCCGCAGAAAACCACTGCCGAGGCAGCGACCTTTCTACGGGGCTGGCAGATAGAGCCTACTTCAGCCGTAGCGTCCAGTCGGTCATGGCCTGCATGAGGGCCGTTGCCTGACTTGCAAGGCCTTCATCCTGCACATCGCCGTTATCAGCAAAGGCAGGCGTGAAAGCGTTGGAAAAAAGCTCAGGCTTGTTCAGCACGTGCAGATTCAGATACACGCATACCTGGCGCAGATGGTATTGCGCCCGCGATGTGCCCATGCCGCCGCCAGCGCCCACGATGCAGGCGGTTTTGCCTGTAAGGGGCGCGAGGTCGGGTTCGCGCGAGAGCCAGTCCAGCGAGTTTTTCAGCGCGGGAGCAAGAGAATAGTTGTATTCGGGGCAGGCCAGAACCAGCCCGTCCGCCGCGCTCACCTGATCAATGAGGCGCTGCACCACAGCGGGTTTTTCAATATCCGCATTGTAAAACGGCAAAGCGGAAATATCTGCAATTTCAAGGCTTACGTTCTGAGGAAGATGCGCTGCACAGCACCGCAAAAGCCCGGTGTTGCGCGAAGCCTTGCGCAGACTGCCCGATATGCCGACAAAGGTAAGGTTGCCCATAACTACTCCTTAAGGGTTGCATAGACACGAGTAGTTTACTGTGTTTTTAGGCAAAAGCCCATATGCCAGTGCCGCCGAAATCCCGCAGGGAGGGACGTTTGTCAGGCTTTTGCCTTGTCCCTGGTTCTGCTCTCAAATTTATCTTTGTTCACAATCACGCGCTCGTGGGTGCCCTCGCCGATCAGCCCGGTTTCATCATAGGCAGCCACCTTGAAACTCAGGCCTTTGCCATTGGGGGAAACTGCGGTTACTTCCGCAGTAAAACGCACTTTCATACCCTGCGGCGTCGCTGCCACATGGCTGACGCTGATGCCGGTTCCTACAGTCGTCTGCCCGTCTTCCAGGCTTGGCTGCACCACATCCACGGCGGTGCCTTCCATCCAGGCCACCATCATGGCCGTGGAAAACACGCTGACCTTGCCGCTGCCCACCGTGCTTGCCAGCATGGCCTCGGTAACAGTGGTTTCTGACGTGCCGTTCATGCCGGGCGTAATCATATTGCTCATGCCTGCCTCGCTGGCTTTTACCATTGTGCATGCCATGCGCTCGCGGCAACTAGCATGCGTATTTTCATTCTTTGTGGATGATAAATGACTTGCTGCCCGCTTTCAACACGCTTGCCGCACACCGTAACTATGCCGACCAAGCATGATGCTGCCGCTTAAAAAAATCTCGACCCCCAGGCATAAGTCTGGCATCATTACCAAAACTTTGCACGTGATCTTTTTTTACCGAGGGTACATTGCAGCGGCAACGCCCGGCCACAAGCCCCGCTGCAACACCTGCCGGCGTCCATCGGCCCACAAGGCTGCCTTAAGGATCTCGTTTTCAGGACAAAGCCGCCGCGCTCCAACCGGCGCGGCATTCTTGATCTTTGCCCGCAATTCTTTGCGAGCAAGGCCTTTTCGTTCACCTTTTTGATGAGGAGTCCGTTTTTATGAAGGGCTTTTTGCGTTGGACATGGGGCGTTGTGTTCGTCTGCCTGCTGGCGGGCGGCGTGTTGACCGCATTGCCGCAACAGGCGGCGGCCTACAAGGCGGAGTACAAACTCAGCGTGGTGCCAGGCGCAACATCCGGGTGGGGCCTCACGGCGGCCCGCTTTGCGGAACTGGTGCATGAGCGCACCAACGGGCGTATCAACATCAAGGTCTACCCCTCCAGCCAGTTGCTGGCAGGCAAGCAGACTTCCGAATTTCTCATGCTGCGCAACGGCGCAATTGACTTTGCCCTGGCATCGCCCATCAACTGGTCGCCGCAGATCAAGGAACTGAACCTCACGGCCCTGCCCTTTCTCATGGCTGTGCAGCCAGACCGCTACAAGGCCATAGACGCCGTTACCTCCGGCAAGTCTGGTGCAATGCTGATCGCCGCCGTTGAAAGCAAGGGCGTCAAAATTCTCGGCTGGGGAGAAAACGGCTATCGCGAAATGACCACCAGCAAAGGCCCCATCACCAAACCTGAAGATATGCAGGGCCTGAAAATTCGCGTGGTGGGCAGCCCGATCTTTATTGATACGTTTCGCGCCCTGGGCGCAAACCCGGTCAACATGAACTGGGCCGAAGCCACCACGGGCTTTCAGCAAGGCGTTGTGGACGGGCAGGAAAATCCCACCAACGGCATCAACATTCCCTTGAAAATATGGGACTATCACAAATTTCTCTGCGATTGGCACTACGTCATTGACCCGCTGATGCTGGGCGCAAACCCCGGCGTTTGGAAGAGCTTTTCGCCTGAAGACCAGCAGATTCTGCTGGCCTGCGCCAAGGAAATGGAGCTGTACGGCAAGGCGCTCTCCCGCCTCGGCATGGATGACGGACAGTCCAAGGCCTACCTTGAAAAAATCGGCAAGCTCCCGGAAATTACCGATCCTTATGCCTGCCTTGAGCAACATGGCATGACGGTAACGCGCCTTACGCCGGAACAGACAGCGCAGTTCTTCAAGGCCACACAGGCCGTGCGCGATGACTGGACGGCCAAGATCGGCCCCGATCTTGTCAAGGCGGCAGAACAGGACATGGCTGCTGCGAAATAGCATTACAACAGCCCCCTTTTGCAGCCAGCGGCTCAGGAGGGGGCTTTTTCAGGGATGGGCAAGAACATGTGGAGTTTGCTGGACAGACGGTTTGAGGACTACCTGGGATCGTTCATGCTGGCTGCTATGGCGGCCATTGCTTTTATCAACGTGGTAGTGCGCTACTGCACCTCTTTTTCTTTTGCCTGGACAGAAGAACTGACCATCAATTTTTTTGTCTGGATAACCATGCTGGGAACAGCCCGGGCATTCCGCGAAGGCGGACACCTGGGCATGACCGCCCTGTACGATGCCCTGCCCCGGCGTTTTCGCCGCGTATGCTACTGGGGCTCCGTGCTGCTGGCGGTATGCTTTTTTGGCGCTCTGTTCTGGACAGGGCTCACCGAAGTGCTGGACGAAATCGACCTCGAGGCAACTTCCGAAGCTTTGGGGATTCCGGTGTGGTGGTACACCATCGCCACGCCCGCGTTTTCCCTGCTGATCATTTTCCGCATTGCGCAAAGGGCTGTTGAAGACCAGCGCGCCAACAACTTTTAGGAGGCGGGACTATGGATTCCCTGTTACACGATCCCGCATTCTGGCTGCTGGCGCTTTTTATCATCCCCCTGTTGCTGCGGGTGCCCATTGCCCTGGCGCTGGGCTTTTCCGCCCTCGCTGTGGTGTGGAAGTGGGATATGGGGCTCAACATGCTTTCCTACAATTTTTTTGCAGGAATAGCCAAGTTTCCCCTGCTGGCCATCCCCTTCTTTATTCTGGCGGGCTACATAATGGAGCGCGCGGGCATTGCCGCCCGCATCGTGGCGCTTATGGAAGCGCTGGTCGGCTCCATGACAGGCGGGCTGGCAGTCGCCACGGTTGCGGTTGCCACCTTCTGGGGCGCGGTGAGCGGCTCCGGCCCTGCAACAGTTGCTGCGCTGGGTCTTATTCTTATTCCCGGCATGGCCAAGGCTGGCTACGATAAAGCCTTTGCCACCGCAACGGTTTCCGTTACCTCGGGGCTCGCCATCGTCATCCCGCCAAGCATTGCCTTTATCGTTTATGGCGGTGTTGCGGATGTTTCTGTGCCTGCGCTCTTTGCAGCTGGTTTTATCCCCGGTGTTGTGGTTGCCATATTCATTATGGGCGCGGTGCTGCTTATATCCCGCAAGCACGGGTACAAAGGCAAGGAGCGGCAACAACCTGTCAGCAAGGCGCTGCGCGAGGCCTTTTGGGGCATCATGACCCCGGTAGTTATTCTGGGCGGGATTTACGGCGGCGTGTTTACCCCCACCGAGGCCGCTGCGGTTGCCATCTTCTACGGCCTCTTTGTGGGCATCTTTATTTACCGCACCATCAACAGTCTTTCGGTGATGGTTGAAATTCTCACGGAGACCGTCAAGGCCACGGCCGTTGTCATGATTGTGGTTACCTGCGCAGGCCTGTACTCCTGGGTGGGATCAACCGTGGGGCTTGTAGAAAAATGTTCTGGCGTTCTGCTGGGCGTTTCAGAAAATCCCTGGATTGTCCTGTTCATGATCAACATCATCCTGCTGCTTGCGGGCATGTTGCTGGACGCCATTTCCATCTACTACGTCTTTTTGCCCTTCATGCTGCCCATTATGACGCATTTTCAGTGGGATCCTGTGTGGTTCGGCATCATGATGACCACCAACCTTGCCGTGGGTCAGGTTACGCCGCCTGTTGCGGTGAACCTGTACGTTGGGGCCAAGATCAGCGGCCTGACCATGGAGCAGATCAGCAAAGCAGCCCTGCCGCTCATTGGCGCTGCCCTGCTGGCTCTGGCTGTCATAACCGCATTCCCGGAACTCTCCACCTTTATGCCCAAGCTGCTGGGCCTGTATTGATGACGCAAGGTGCCCGGCCCCGTCCAAAATTTGGGGTCGGGCACCAATCGGAGCCGCCAGGCTTCAGCCCAGCAAAGACCGGACAAGACCTTGCCAAACCTTCCGCAGCATACGTTTATGGATACTGCGGTCACTCTCAGGGTGTGGGCCAAGGCATCTGGAAAGCAGAAAATGAAAAAGCCCTCGCAAAGAGGGCCGTTTCATGTGGAGGTTGCTGCCGCCAACGCGTACGCGGTGACTGCGGCTATATGGAAAGATTAGGCATTGGCTGCCTTGAGCATCTCTTCAACCATGGCGAGCGAAGGGGTCGCGCCAGAATCAAGGCCGCACAGGCCACGCACTGCCAGCATGAGCATGTCGAACTGGAGGGCCATTTCTGTCACGCCGTTATGGATCACGCACACATCGCCACGCATGAACAGCTTGTAGGCGTGACGGCTGCGCTCCTGACCGCTGGAACGAACAATGTAATAGATCTGTTCATTGCTTTCAGTCACATACAGCTTTTGGCGAGTAAGTGTGCCAAGCGCTTCGTCATACCAGGAACATTCCGAAAAAAGACGACCGCAAAAAGCAAAGTCGCAGCCGTTGTCCTGTTTCAGGCAAATGTCTTCCATGGTTTTCTGCACGTCCATTCATTCCCTCCGCAGGCTCAGACCATCAACCAATGGCCACAAAAATCCCCAGTTAACGTTGGGGAAAACTAGCACCGCACCAGAAGCATTGTCAATAAAGCGCAGCAAGCGAACAACAAAATCGCATGCACAAAGTGCAATTAAAATTTATAACACACCAATATATATACTTAAAAAAGATATGTTTTCTTTTGCGGTTTACCCTAAAGAAAATGGAAAACCGTACCTGTCATGAACAAAACCGGAGGGGGAAGACAAGGGCACTCACAGGTAGTTTTTTCTGCCCGGAGCACTCGTTATTCCCAACACGCATTGCGGTTGCGGCTCTGCCGGGTCTGACCGTTGGCTCTTCAGCGTGTGCGCCGCTGCCGAGTAAAGCGCGCATAGGCACGCGCCACTGGCGATGCAGGATCCATTGCCTCCAGATACACGCCATCAGCGCACAGAGGCTCTGGTGGCCGTAACCGGGGCGCGGGCTTATCCTTATTTGCCGTTTTCCGCGTTGCGGCCTTGTCCAGCCCTGCCTTGCCCATGAGCAGGTTGACCTTTATGGCGCTGAAAAAGGGCTGTTCCATAAAGGCATTGACCCTCTCCAGCATTTCGCCTGCCATAAGGTGCAGCTCCTGCGCCAGCATGGCATCCTCTGCCCCTATAAGCAGAACATCCCGATGATGCCCCATGGGCCGCGCCAAAGGCGCAAGCTCAGGCCCCATGACCATGCCCCAGTTGAGCCAGAGCTGTTGCAACCGCGCTCGCGTTTCTCCCTGGCCGGGGGCCGCGCCGAGCCCCGCCATCACGGAGGCCATGACCTCCATGGCGTGCACGGGCTGAGAGTCTTTCTGTCGTTTGCGGAATACGGCCATTATCCTTCCTCGAAAACAGGCGGCAACCCTGATCCTGGCTGGGATTTGGGTGTTGCTGGGCGGGGGCTTCTGGCTATGCCTGTTTTGAACATATTGACTATATGCTGATATATTGATACTTACATCAATCAAATTTGATTTACTGAACCTGGACAGATAATGGCACTTTTATTTTTCAAAGCTCTGTCGGACGAAACCCGCCTGCGGCTGGTTCATATTCTGCTGCATTACGAACTCTCGGTCAACGAGCTGGTCAGTATCCTTGATATGGGGCAATCGCGTGTTTCGCGACACCTCAAAATTCTTACCGAGGCCGGGCTGCTCACCTCGCGCCGTGATGGCCTGTGGGTTTTTTATGCCACACCTCGCGCGGGCGAAGAGCTTGATTTTTTGCGCGCCATCACCCCCTTTGTCCACCCGGATGCCGCCATGCGGGCAGACCTCAATATGGCCGCCCAGATTCTTGAAGAACGCGCGCTTAAAACCCGCCAGTTCTTTAACGCCATTGCGGAAGACTGGGACGAGTTGAACCGCGAGGTTCTTGGCAGCTTTGATCTGGCCGAGGCAGTTTGCGATGCCATGCCTGACGGATGCGGCACCGCTGTAGACCTCGGCTGCGGCACGGGCGCGGTGCTTGCGCGCATGCTGCCAAAGGCGCAAGGGGTCATTGGGGTGGACGGCTCCGCCCGCATGCTTGAAATCTGCCGCCGCCGCTTTACGCCGGAGGACCTGGCCGAGGGCCGCGTTTCACTGCGTATTGGCGAACTGAGCCACCTGCCGCTGCGCGACCACGAGGCGGATTTTGCCTGCATCAACCTTGTGCTGCACCATCTTTCTGACCCGGCTGAAGGCCTGCGCGAGATCCGGCGCATCATGGCGGTGGGAGGCAGGTTTTTTGTGGCCGATTTTCAACGCCATGCCGATGAGACAATGCGCTCCCGCTACGGCGACCGCTGGCTTGGCTTTGACGAGCAGCAGCTTGGCCTTGATCTGGCTGCGGCTGGCTTTGCGGTTTTGCACTGCAAGCACATGCAGGTGAACAGAAACATGACCATGCTTCTGCTCAGCGCCGAAGCCCGCTGACAACCTGGCCCAGCGGCCCATATTTCCCCAAATTTTACCGACAACAACAAAATTGCGGATAGGAGAAAACAATGATTAAGCCTCTTGACCTGACCCTTGACTACAAAGTGGCCGACATATCTTTGGCTGACTTTGGCAAAAAAGAAATGCAGCTTTCCGAGCGCGAAACGCCCGGCCTCATGGAATGCATCAAAAAATACGGCCCCACCCGGCCCCTCAAGGGCCTCAAGGTCACCGGCTCCCTGCACATGACCATTCAGACGGCCATGCTCATCAAGACCCTGCACGCCCTTGGCGCAGACATCCGCTGGGCCTCATGCAACATCTTTTCCACCCAGGATCACGCCGCCGCCGCCATTGCGGAAAGCGGCATGGCCAAGGTCTTTGCCTGGAAGGGCGAAACCCTTGAAGACTACTGGTGGTGCACGGAAATGGCCCTCACCTGGCCTGACGGCAGCGGCCCCGACCTTATCGTGGACGACGGCGGCGACGCCACCCTGCTGATCCACAAGGGATTTGAGGCGGAAAACGACCCCTCCATCCTTGACCAGAAGACCGACAACAAGGAATTTCAGTGCATTCTTGACCGCCTCAAGCTGCGCCTCAAGGAAGACCCGCAGCACTGGCACAAGGTTGCCGCCAAGGTAAAGGGCGTTTCGGAAGAAACCACCACCGGCGTTCACCGCCTCTACCAGCTCGAAGCCGCCGGAACCTTGCTGTTCCCGGCCATCAACGTCAACGACTCGGTCACCAAGTCCAAGTTCGACAACCTGTACGGCTGCCGCGAATCCCTGGCTGACGGCATCAAGCGCGCCACCGACATCATGGTGGCAGGCAAGGTGGTTGTGGTCGTGGGCTACGGCGATGTGGGCAAAGGTTGCGCCCAGTCCATGCGCGGCTTTGGCGCGCGCGTGCTGGTGACGGAAATCGACCCCATCTGCGCCCTTCAGGCCGCTATGGAAGGCTTTGAAGTCACCACGGTTGAAAACGCCCTTCCC
Organism: Desulfovibrio desulfuricans; assembly: GCF_024460775.1. NCBI lineage: Bacteria > Pseudomonadati > Thermodesulfobacteriota > Desulfovibrionia > Desulfovibrionales > Desulfovibrionaceae > Desulfovibrio > Desulfovibrio desulfuricans. Next base: position 67,946 of record NZ_JANFYZ010000009.1, read on the forward strand.
CAGGGCGATATCTATGTGACCTGCACCGGCAACTACCATGTCATCACCGGCGCCCATATGGAAGCCATGAAGGACGAGGCCATTGTGTGCAACATCGGCCACTTCGACAGCGAAATTGAAATGTCCTACCTGGAAAACACCCCCGGCATCACCTGCCTGAACATCAAGCCGCAGGTGGACAAGTGGACGCTCAAGTCCGGCCGCAGCATCATTGTACTGGCCGAGGGCCGTCTGGTTAACCTTGGCTGCGCCACTGGGCACGCCAGCTTTGTCATGTCCAACAGCTTCACCAACCAGACCCTTGCCCAGCTCAAGCTTGCCTCCGAGCCGCTGGAAAACAAGGTCTACACCCTTCCCAAGGAACTGGACGAAGAAGTGGCCCGCCTGCACCTTGCCCGCCTTGGCGTCAAGCTTACCACGCTTACCCCCGAGCAGGCCGAGTACATCGGCGTGAAGGTTGAAGGGCCGTACAAGCCCAGCCATTACCGCTACTAATCAGTTCAGCGGATATTACTGAAAAAGCCGGGGCATTGCTCCGGCTTTTTTTGTCCTCGCACTCGCGCATAAATAATACAACATAATTATACTTTAAATTTGGTTTTATTTCCTGTTTATCCAAGCAGGCTGTAAATTTTAAACAATTCTTAGTTCAATGATATATTTTATGACAATTTAAATACACTTTTTTTAGTTACTATATTGTACATTTTTTTTGAACCAAAAAATATTTTTTACACTGCAACATCTTAAAATTAACCATGATCATATTATTTTTATATAATAAAATCTTCTAAATCCATTCCTTCTTTTTATTCAAGACGAATATTTCTTTATTATTCATTTTTTTATTCTCGTATCCATTTTCTGTATATCTATACTAAACAAAAATAGTTCCGATAGATCTTAAATCATGGAATTGATTTCATGATTCCAACAACAAGTGTTATAATTAGGTTTCTTATTTTATATAAACCACAACACCGAGCACTACTAACCAATAAGACTATAGTGGAGAAGCATCATGAAGTTGAGTGTCAAGTTATCCCTGATGGCAGGTTTTTTAATGGTTCTGACTGTTGCCCTTGGACTTTTCAGCCTTGTGCAGATGTCAAAAATCAATGACGGCTCAACAGACATCAATCAGAACTGGCTTCCGTCCACACGATACGCCTTGAATCTCAATATAGATATGACTGGCTTTAGGCTGGCGCAGGTACAGCTTGCCAACAGCCCTGAAGCGCAAGACAGGGCGCACTACCAGACCCGCATGGACGCTTATTTGAAGAGTATTGAAACGAATAAATCCAAGTATGCGGCCCTCATTGCTTCGCCTGAAGAAAGAAAGGTTTATGAGGCGTTTCTGCGCGAATGGCAGAGCTATCTGGATACTTCCAAACAAATTGTTCGTCTTGCAGATCAAGGACAAATGGATGAAGCGCGAAGCCTCACCCGGGGTGAAACACGCGCTGTTTTTGAAAAGTGCAGCACCAGCCTGACTGAACTTGTCCGCATAAATACGGAAGGCAGCCTGGCCGCCAGCAAAGGCTGCGACGACTTGTATGCCTCGGCAAAACTTTTGGTTATCTGCCTGCTGGTGGCCTCTATTCTGGCAGGAACAGCCACTGCGGTTGTCATTCTGCGCGGCACCCACAAGCAGCTGGGCAAAGACCCCGGCGAACTGAACACTATTGCCCTGCGGGTTGTGGACGGCGACTACAACATTGACGATGGCAGCCCCAAGGCTGGCGTGTACGAATCCATTGTAGCCATGGTGGCGGCCCTCAAGGGCCACATTGACCACGCCAAGGAAGAATCCCGCAAGGCTCAGGAAGCGGCAGAACAGGCCCGCAAGGCCCAGATTGTGGCAGAAGAAGCCACCGCGCGGGCAGAAACAGCCCGTAAGGAAGGTCTGCTTGACGCCGCCACCCAGCTTGAAGGCGTGGTCAACGTCATCGCATCTGCCTCTGAAGAACTTTCTGCCCAGATCGAGCAGTCTTCGCACGGCGCAGAGCAGCAGGCCCACCGCATTGCGGACACAGCTACGGCTGTGGAAGAAATGAACGCCACAGTTATTGAGGTTGCCAAGAACGCCGGAGCCGGGGCAAACCTGTCCGCTTCCACTCAGGGCAAGGCCAAGGAAGGCGATGATGTAACCACAAAGTGCCGGCGAGCCATGGACGAGGTTCAGGCAGAAACAATAGGCCTCAAAACCAACATGGACACCCTTTCTGTCCACGCACAGGCCATTAACGAAATTATGACCGTTATCTCGGACATCGCCGACCAGACAAACCTGCTGGCCCTGAACGCGGCCATTGAAGCAGCGCGCGCTGGCGAGGCGGGCCGTGGCTTTGCCGTTGTGGCAGACGAAGTGCGCAAACTGGCAGAAAAGACCATGTCCTCCACCCAGGATGTGGGCAAGGCCATTCAGGCCATTCAGGAGAGTTCCAAAGAAGGCGTGCGGCGCATGGATCAGGCAGTGGGCAAGGTAAATCTTGCCGCGGACCTTGCCGAAAAATGCGGCGCCGCACTTGCGGAAATTCTCAGCCTTGCGGAGCAGACCGCTGATCAGGTGCGTAGCATCGCAACCGCCAGCGAGGAGCAGTCCGCTTCCTCTGAAGAGATCGCCCGTTCGGTGGAGCACGTCAACACCATTGCGGCTGAAACATCACAGGCAATGGGTGAAGCCAGCAAGGCTGTTTCCGAGTTGGCGGCTCAGGCCCAGAACCTGTCCCGCATCATAACCCATCTCAAGAATTCCTAATTCTGGCTGCATGCAGTCACGGGGCGGCCTTGCATGTGCAGGGCCGCTTTTTTTTCGAGCCTGCCTTTGGGGTACGCCGCTCCCATATATTTTCCATTACCTCGGCTGCGCCGCCCCAGGCTCGACCGCTCCCTCACCAAGAAGAAATACGCACCCCGGCTCTGGCGGCAGTGGCGACAACATGCTCTTCCATAGCCAAACGCGCTCCGTGCGAGTTCCGCGACCGCAAATGCTCCAGCAGCGCCGCATGCTCACGCATGGTGTCCACCAGCCCTTCCTGATTGGAAAAAGGCAGCCGCTGGCTTTCTGAAAACAGATCAAAGAATGGCCGCATGGCCTCAATGAAAAAAGGGTTATTGGCCGCTTCAATCATCTGGGTATGAAAAGCGAAATCCAGTTGGGCAAAATGCTGCACGTCACCGCGAACGCTGGCCTGCTTCATATCGTCGAGCATTGCTGCCATGTCGTCAATCTGGGCCTGCGTGGCGTTCAGGGCCACAAGGGCGGCAATGGCCGGTTCTATGGCATGCCTGAACTGAAAAATCTGCGTTTCTTTACCCGCAATAAATGACCGGTCAAACCGCGTAACAGGAGCCGCAGGCAGTCCTTCCTGAGCGCGGGTCACCAGAAACACCCCCTTGCCGGGCTGAATGTTCACCTTGCCCATGGTCTCCAGAATAACCAGAGCCTCTCGTACTGTGGGTCGGCTGACCCCCAGGGTTTCTGCAAGCGCGCGCTGTGGGGGCAATTTATGCCCTTCTTGCCAGTTATTATCTAAAATCATTGATAAAATTCTTTCAGCAGCTTCTTCAGAGCTAGATTTCCACAATTTTGTAGTTTTATCTAAATTTTCCTGTAATTTAGGGCACATAGTTTCCACCAATTTGTAGAAGTGACATTTTTCGCCAACCCATGTTGACAAATTTGTAGAAACAGAGCAATCATTTTTTACCGGTCTTACCAGAATTTTACCAAAACGTGGATAATTCCGGGTTACTCAAACACTTTCTTCGGGGGACGTCATGCAATTTTTTTTCAGCCGCCTTGGCTTCATCCTGGCCGTCATGCTGCTGACCGCAGCCCTGCCGCAATCCCTTTACGCTCAGCAAACGGATAACACGCTTGAAACAATAAAAAAGTCAGGAGTTATCTCCATTGCTGTTCCACAGGACTTCCCCCCATTTGGTTCTGTGGGCGCAGATATGCAGCCTGTGGGTTACGACATTGATACTGCCCGGCTTATTGCAAAAAGCCTGGGCGTCAAGGTGAAGCTTGTGCCGGTTACCAGCACAAACCGCATTCCTTACCTTACCACAGGCAAGGTTGATCTGGTCATTTCCTCACTGGGCAAAAACGCCGAGCGCGAGAAAGCCATAGACTTTTCAGCGGCCTACGCGCCTTTCTTTAATGGCGTCTTTGGCCCCGCGGATCTCAATGTCGCCACGGCAGAAGAACTGGCGGGCAAGACCATTGCGGTGACCCGTGGCGCTGTTGAGGACATGGAACTGACCAAGATTGCGCCCGCTTCCACAGAAATCCGCCGGTTTGAGGACAACAGCTCGACCATCGCCGCCTACCTTTCCGGCCAGGTGCAGATGGTTGCCACAGGCAACGTTGTGGCGGCTTCCATCAACGGACAAAATCCTGCCAAAAAGCTGGAAGTCAAATTCCTCATCAAAAACTCGCCCTGCTACATCGGGCTGAACAAAAACCAGCCGGAACTGCAAAAGGCAGTGGACGACATTATCACCCAGGCCAAGAAGGACGGGCAGCTTGAAGCCATTGCGCAAACATGGCTGCACACCTCTCTGCCGAAGGATTTTTAAAATTTTTCTGCCTAGTTGCCAAAAAGGGTAGAGAGGAACACCGTGCTTACCAACTCTTTACCGGTAAGACCACAAGGTTATAGCGGCAAGATTCGGATGCGGCAACCACGCAAGACTGCAAAATAGAGGATTTGCCGCAGCAGCCAGGACGTATGGAGGCGGTCGCCAGAGAGCGACCTCCAGTTAGGGGAACAGCCATGGCCTATCAGTTTACCTTCGAGCCCATTGCGGCAAACTGGCCATTGCTGGTTCAGGGGGCGGCACTGACGCTGGCCCTCACGGCGGTCAGCGCCACGGTGGGCCTTGCCGTGGGCATTTTGGGAGCGGTTTCGCGCGAGTGGCGGTTACCTTTTTTGCACTCGTTTTTTACCGCCTATGTGGAATGCGTCCGCAACACGCCCTTTATTGTGCAGTTGTACTTCATATACTTCGGCCTGCCCGCCCTTGGGGTGCGGCTGAACGGATGGGAAGCCTCCGTGCTGGCAATGGTCGTCAACCTTGGCGCATACTCGACCGAGATCGTCCGGGCTGGCGTGGCGGCTGTGCCCAAGGGCCTGATTGAAGCCGCAGACTCCCTGGCCATGAGCCGTTGGCAGTGCCTGCGCCACGTGATCCTGCGCCCGGCGCTCAAAACCGTGTGGCCCGCCCTGTGCAGCCAGATTGTCATTGTCATGTTGGGGTCTTCGGTATGTTCGCAGATCGCCGCCGAGGAGCTGACCTTTGAGGCCAACCTGATCCAGAGCCGCACGTTCCGCGCCTTTGAGGTCTACCTCGCCAGCACGCTCATGTACCTTGCCCTGGCCATCGCCGTGCGCAAGAGCCTGCATGCCTTTGGCAAGCACTATATCCGCAGGGGGCGTGCATGATCAGCTTCTCTATCTGGGACATGGTGCGCCATCTGCTTACGGGCGCTGGCTGGACAATCGTTCTGTCTGTCATCGCTTTCGCGCTTGGCGGCGTCATGGGCCTTATTGTGCTTTTTGTGCGCATTTCGCCCAAGGCCCAGCTGCGTGCCCTGGCCATGATGTATATTGAGTTTTTTCAGGATACGCCGCTGCTTATGCAGTTTTTTCTTATCTTTTTCGGACTGGCCCTGTTTGGCGTGGATATTTCGCCCCTGGCCGCCGCTACGCTGGGCCTTACGTTCTTTACCAGCGCGTACCTTGCTGAAATCTGGCGCGGATGCGTTGAGGCGCTGCCCAAGGGTCAATGGGAGGCATCGGCGTGCCTTGCCATGAACCGTTACGAGCAGCTGCGTCACGTCATTCTGCCCCAGGCCTTGCGCATAGCCATCCCCCCGACTGTGGGCTTTTCAGTACAGGTCGTCAAAGGAACAGCCGTAGCCTCGATCATCGGCCTTGTGGAAATAACCAAAACCGGAACCATGATCGCCAACGCAACCTTCAGGCCGCTGCTGGTCTACGGCCTTGTGGCTGCGGGTTATTTTCTCATGTGCTATCCGCTGTCGGCCTTTGCCCGTCGCATCGAAAGGAGGCTCCATGTCGCTGGTCGTCGTTGATGAGCTGCACAAGCAGTTCGGTGAAACCAAGGTTCTGCGCGGGGTCAACCTCACGGTGGAAGAAGGCGACGTTGTGGCCGTCATTGGCCGCAGCGGGTCTGGCAAGAGCACGTTTCTGCGCATTCTCAACGGGCTGGAAACCTTTGATGCGGGTTTTGTGAAGATTGACGGCGACCGCGTCCGGGGGCTGGAAAACGACTTGCGCCCTCTCCGGCTCAAGGTGGGCATGGTCTTTCAGCAGTTCAACCTCTTTCCCCACCTTACGGCGGGGGAAAACGTCATGCTGGCCCCGCGCATTGTCAAAAAAGAACCGGAGGCCGAGGTGCGGGAGCTTGCCGCAGAAATGCTCGCACGGGTGGGCCTTGCCGACAAGTTCAACGCCTTTCCCGATCAGTTGTCTGGCGGGCAGCAGCAGCGGGTGGCCATTGCCCGTGCGCTTGCCATGCGCCCCAAGATGTTGCTGTGCGATGAAATAACCTCCGCCCTTGATCCCGAGCTGGTGGGCGAGGTTCTTGAAGTTGTGCGCAAGCTTGCGGCGGAAGGCATGACCCTGATCATGGTCACTCACGAAATGCGCTTTGCGCGCGAAGTAGGCAATAAACTGGTGTTCATGCACCAGGGCAAGGTTCACGAGGCCGGGGCCCCCAAGGCGCTTTTTGCCAAGCCCGGCACTCCGGAACTGGCTTCGTTCATCCAGACGGTGAACTGAGCATTATGGGCAATTTATCGAAAATTGCTCCGGCGTCCGCCCATGCGAACGCCCGTTGCGGAGACCGGCGCGCTGTGCCCGGTCTGGGCAAACAAAACTAAATCTGCTCGAGGAGGAAACATGGCTTATCCAGAGGGTTTGCTGAAAACACGGGCGGTCATCCGGCCCGGCGAATACGCGGTCATTCCGCCGGAAGGTCGGGTGCGCAACGTCATACCCGGCATTGAGGGCTGCAACATGTCCATCATTGCCTCCCCAAAACTGGGTGCGAGTTTTGTGCAGTATGTGGGCACAGCCCTGCCCGGCGGGGGCACGGTCGCCCCCTTTGCGCAGGAGCCGGGCGTGGAGGCCTTTTTATATGTCATGGACGGCTCTGGCGCGCTGACCGCAGCCACCTGCGGGCAAAAGCACGCTCTGGCCCCCGGCGGCTACGTGTTTGCACCCGCGGGCAAAGGCCTTGAGTTTACCAACACCACCAATGCCCCGGTGCGCTTCCTGCTCTACAAGCAGCGCTACATCGCCCTGCCCGGCCACGAGGCCGAAGCAGTATTCGGCAATACCGCAACAATGGAAGAGCGTATCTACGAAGACATGGCCAACGTGTTTATCCGCGATCTGCTGCCCACCCACCTGGGCTTTGACATGAACATGCACACCCTCAGCTTTGACCCCGCGGGCTGCCATCCATTTGTGGAAACCCATGTGCAGGAGCACGGGGCCTATATGCTGGAAGGCGAAGGCATCTATCTGCTGGGGGCCGAGTGGATTCAGGTGCAGAAGGAAGACTTCATTTTCTTTGGTCCCTACACGCCCCAGGCAGTGTACGCCACTGGCAGGGGACGGCTTACCTACATCTATTCCAAAGACTGCAACCGCGACGTGGCCCTCTAGCCTCCCGCTTTTTCAACAAGGATATACCATGTCACAGTTTGGTGAAATTTACAGGGACGAAGACGTTGATATTTCCGTGCTGCACGGCAAGACCATTGCCATCATCGGTTACGGCAGCCAGGGCAAGGCACAAGGCAAAAGCCTGCGCGACAGCGGCATCAACGTTATTGTGGGCGTAGGCGACAGAACCGTGCACAACAGCTGGAAGGACGCCGAGGCCGACGGCTTTGCCGTGTACGACATCGAGGAGGCCGTAAAAAAGGCGGATATCGTCCATATTCTGCTGCAAGACCCGGCCCAGCCCGCCGTGTACTATTCTTCCATCCACGCCCACCTGCGCCCCGGCCAGACCCTCAGCTTTGCGCACGGTTTTGCCATCCTCTACGGCACCATCAAACCGCCCAAGGACGTGGATGTCATCCTGTTTGTGCCCAACGGCCCCGGCCCGGTGGTGCGCCGCAAGTTCAAGGAAGGTTCGGGCATCTACGGCGCGGTGGCCGTTGATCAGGACGTCAGCGGCCATGCCGCCGCCACTGCCCTTGCCATTGCCAAAGGCGTGGGCAGCACCCGCGTGGGCACCATCAAGCTCTCGTTCCAGCACGAAACCGAGGGCGACAATTTTGAAGAACAGGTGCTCTACGGCGGGGCCATCCAGCTCATGCGCTCCATCTACAAGGTCATGACTGATAACGGCTATCCGGCTTCCTTCGCCTATGCCAAGGCCGTGCGCTCCATCCGCTCCATCATTGACGATATTGATGAAGTGGGCGTGGAAGAATACCTCACGCGGCGGGCCAGCCGCACCTGTGAATTTGCCGTGCGCACATCCGGCCCGCGCGTCATCAACGAAGACGCCATCCAGCAGATTTTTGAAGAAACGGAAAAAGGCATCTTTGCCCGTAACTGGCTGAATGAATTCAATCTGGGCATGCCCACCCTCAACCGCATGCGCCGCACCTGGGCCGATTCGGACATGGAGCGCACAGGCAAGCTGTTCCGCGACAAATTCGGCATGTCATAGGCTTTTTCCGCCGCTGGCGGGATGTGCCTGCGGGCACGGGCTGGCAGCCCGTGCCCCCGCCGGATGAATAGAGCCTGAACCAAGGGAGAAGGCATGAACTCTGTGCGTGTAGACAAAGCGCGGCTGCAAAACCGCATGGAAGCAATATCTGCATTCGGGGCAACTGCGGGCGGCGGCGTCACCCGGCTGGCCCTGTCCGATGCAGACAAAGACGCCCGGCAGCAACTCAGCGCATGGCTGAAGGAGCTGGACTGTGAAATCCATGTGGACGGCATGGGCAACATCTTTGCCGTGCTGCCGGGCAAGGACAGAAGCCTGCCCCCGGTTATGACAGGCTCTCACGGCGATTCCCAGCCGCTCGGCGGACGTTTTGACGGCATGCTGGGCGTTGTGGCTGGCGTGGAGGTTGTGAGCGCCCTGCGCGAAGCGGGCGTAACCCTGTTGCGCGATCTGGTGGTGGCCGACTGGACCAACGAGGAAGGTTCCCGCTTCACCCCCGGCTGCTCCGGCTCCGGAGTATGGGCTGGCAAGCTGGCGCAACAAGATATGTACGCCCTCAAAGACCAGCAAGGCCTTACCCTTGGCGGGGAGCTTGCACGCATCGGCTTCCGGGGCGATTCCAGTTATTTCCCCCGCCCTGTACATGCGGTCTTTGAACTGCACATAGAACAGGGGCCTGTGCTGGAAGAGAAAAGCATCCCCATCGGCATACCACAGGGCATTGTGTGCCTGCGCTGGTACAATGTGCGCGTGCAGGGCGTGCCGAACCATGCCGGGCCAACGCCCATGACCAGCAGGCACGATGCCATATACGCCTTTTCGCTCATGGCGGCGCGCATCTTTGAGATCGCCCGCAGTTCCGGCCAGGTGGTTGCCACTGTAGGCGAAGTGCATGCTTCGCCCAACTCGCGCAACGTCATTGCCGGGGATGTGCAGTTCACCATCGACGTGCGCGGCTGGGACGAAGCCGCCACAGATGATGTGTGCCAACGCATCGAGGCCGCGCTGGCAGAGGCCGCGCAGCAGGCGGGGTGTGAGGTTACGCCCGAACGCATCTGGCAGGTTTCGCGCGTGCCCTTTGACCAGCGCCTGCGCGGAATGGTGCGCGAGGCCGCGACCAACCTTGGCCTGCCCTGCCTGGACATGGTCTCCGGAGCATCGCACGACATGATCTATATTGCCCAGGTTGCGCCGGGAGCCATGATATTTGTGCCCAGTATGGGGGGACGCAGCCATGCCGAGGTAGAAAATACCTCGTGGGAAGACTGCGCGGCAGGCGCTGACGTGCTGTTGCACTGCCTGATGCGCGCGGGCAACGAGCCCGGCTAAGGCAATTTCAAGCCACAAAATTTTACGGGGGAGGGGTCTATCTCCTCCCCTGCGCCCTCGCATCTTCATTTCTGCCGCAAGTCATTCAGGGATATTTCTGCCAGAATGGAAACGACCTCCCCCTGCCCCAAGAGGCGCATTGCCCAGCAAGGCTTTGCCGTGTATGCTTGCCGCTCGCCGAACAGCTTCGGCAGGAACCCGCGTAAAGGACTACAATGCAGAAAGTGACCATTCATACTGACGGCTCATGTCTGGGCAATCCCGGCCCCGGCGGCTGGGCCGCCGTACTCAAACTTGATGATCAGGACTACCGCAAGGAATTTGCCGGAGGCTACAAGCTGACCACCAACAATCGCATGGAAATCCTGGCGGTTGTGGAAGCCCTCAGCCAGTTGCAAAGCCCCTGCGAAGTCGAGCTCTACTCCGACTCAAAATACGTGTGCGACAGCATTGAGAAGCGCTGGGTCTGGGGCTGGCAGAAAAAGGGCTGGATCAAGAGCGACAAAAAACCCGCCCTCAATGTGGATCTGTGGAAACGCCTGCTTCCCCTGCTTTCCACCCACAAGGTGCGTATGCGCTGGCTGAAAGGCCATGCCGGGCACCCTGAAAACGAACGTTGCGACGTTCTGGCCCGCGCAGAAGCTGGCCGCAGGGATCTGCCCCCCGACACGGGCTATAATCCCTAGCCACGACAAATCTCCGTTTTTGCCCTTGCGGGCGTACCCGCAGGGGCGCACAACTACTTGACTGCTCCGCATTTCAGCTTCCGGCAGTACCAACCCCACCAGCATGACAGCAACTTCCCCTGATACCGCACTCACACTCGCAAGCCTCTGGCATTCCCTTGGCTGGCCTTTGCTGCGTCTGCTGCTGGGGCTGGCGGTGGGTTTGCTTGTGGCAAACCTGCTGGAGGCCCTGCGCTGGACGCGCCATCTTGCCCGGCTTGCCGCGCCTCTGGCCCAGGCCGCCCATCTGCGCGAAGTTGCGGGCGCGAGTTTTTCGCTGGCCTTTGTGTCCCCCGCCGCCGCCAACGGCCTGCTTTCAGATAGCCACAATCTGGGCGAGCTTTCGAGCAACGAACTTATGCTGGCAAACCTGTTCAACAGCCTGCCAGCCTATCTTGTGCACACGCCCACCATTTTTCTGCTCACATGGCCGGTACTGGGCACTCCTGCTCTTGTATACGTGGGGCTTACATTTATTGCCGCCGCTGGGCGCACGGGTTTTACCGTTGTACTTTCACGCTGGCTGCTGCCGCCGCCTCCGCCGGGCTGTATTGCCTGCCAGAACATCAAGCAGGCGGGCACCTCCTGGCGCGATGCCCTGAACAAGGCCTGGCGGCGCTTTTTGCGGCGTCTTCCCAAACTGGTGTACTTCACGGCACCCATTTACGTGCTTATGTTCTGCATGCAGCGCTATGGCTATTTTGCGCTGGCAGAGGCATGGCTCGCCGATCACATGGGCTGGCTCTCATTTTTGAAGCCGCAGGCCATGGGCATAATTGTGCTGCATCTTGCGGCGGAGCTTGGCGCGGCACTCGGCGCTGCGGGCAGCGTGCTGCAAACTGGCGGGCTTTCGCCGCGCGATGTGGTGCTGGCCCTCATGGTGGGCAATATCCTTTCCACACCCATGCGGGCCATACGCCACCAGTTGCCATCCTATGCGGGCTTTTTCCGCCCGGCGCTGGCCCTGCGGCTTATCCTCGCCAATCAGGGGCTGCGGGCCGCCAGTATGACTGTTGTGACCCTCGTTTACTACTTCTGCACATAAGGACAAAACATGAGCACCCTTCCTGAACTTGAAGAAGTGCAAGAAGACTTCAACATGGGTATTATCTGCGCCCAGCAGGTGCTGGCTCACTTTGCCGACAGGCTTGGCCTGACAGAAGAAACAGCCCTGCGCATTGCCTCGGCCTTCGGCTCCGGCATGGGCAAGGCTGAAGTGTGCGGCTGTGTTTCCGGCTCGCTCATGGTGCTAGGCATGCTGCATGGCCCAAGCGGCCCTTGTTCGCGCCCGCAAAAGGACGCCTTTTACGCCCGGCGCGATGCCTTTACCGGGGCTTTTGCCAAGGCTCACGGCAGCTTGCAATGCCGGGGAGTTCTGGGGCATGACATTACCACGCCCGAGGGCATGGCCGCTGTCAAACAGAACAATCTTTTCATCAAAACCTGTGCGCCGCTGGTTTGCCACACCTGCGCGCTGCTCGAAGAATACCTCTAGGAGTATTGCATGACTGACACCGCCACCCCGGCTACCGATGCCCAGGCAACCGAGGCCGCAGCCGCCCCCGCCGCGCACGCCGCTCATGTTCAGGTAGTCAAGCCGGAACACACGGGAGCCCGCGTAACCGTACTGGTGCAGCCGGAAGAAAAATACCTTTCCCTGCCCCGGCCCAAGACCTCGCGCCAGCTGCTTGCAGCACTTGGCCTTGCCGAGGAAACAGCCCTTGTGGCCCGCAACGGCCAGCTGCTTACGCCTGACCGCCACATCTGGCCCAACGACGATCTGCTGGTGCGCAAGGTAGCCTCTTCGGGCTAGGCCCGACCTTGCCGCGCCAAGAGGAAAATGGTACCCGCAACATATGCTGAACCTAGACCTTTCCCAGGTGCTGAGCACCCTGGCAGTAGCCGCTGTACCCGCTCTTCTGGGCATCATTCTGCATGAAGTGGCCCACGGATGGGTGGCCTACCGCTGCGGCGACCCCACCGCCAAATACATGGGGCGGCTGACCCTGAACCCCCTGCCGCACATTGACCCCATGGGACTGCTGGCCTTTGTGCTCACCAGCCTTTCCGGAAGCTTTGTTTTTGGTTGGGCCAAGCCTGTTCCGTTCAATCCCCGCTACTTCCGCAATCCCGCAAAAGACATGATGCTGGTGGCTCTTGCCGGGCCGCTCACAAACTTCCTGCTGGCAGGGCTTTTTGGCGTTTTGCTGTGGGCGGTGCTGCATATTTTTCCGCCGCAACAATGGATGGACAGCACAAGTTACGTCTTTGCGCTCAAGACCATCCAGACGGGCGTAATCATTAATTTCGGGCTGGGCTGGCTCAATCTGATGCCCATTCCTCCGCTGGACGGCAGCAAGGTTGTGGCCTATTTTCTGCCCCCAAACGCCGCATATCGTTACCTGAGTGTGGAGCGTTACGGATTTGTCATTCTTTTGTTGTTGCTGTTCACCGGGGCGCTTGGGCTTGTGCTTGGGCCGCTGGTCAGCGGCAGCGCCCTTGGCCTGCTGTCGCTGCTGGGCATCATTTAGGCAACCTTGCCTTTGAGAAGGCATTTTCTTAGGTATGGCCGCACCCGCTGGCAAACGCGCCGCGCACAACGAGGCTTGCAGTGAAATTCGTTGCCGTTGATTACGGTCTGGCCCGCACGGGCCTTGCCGCATCCGACCCTGAGGGTCGGCTGGCCTTTCCGCTGGCTACCTTGCGGCTTGAGGATTTCACCGACCGCAAGGCCTTTCTGGCCGCCCTTGCCGAGCGCATTGCCGAGGCCGGGGCAGAAGCGGTGGTGGTAGGTTTGCCCCTGACCCTTGATGGGGAAGAAACTATGACCACGCGCCAGATACGCAACGTAACCGAACGCCTCAAGCGCCGGGTGCCGCTGCCTTTTTTCTTTATGATTGAGGCGCTGAGTTCCGAGGAAGCCTGGGCCGACCTGCGCGAGGCCGGCCTGAAAATGCGCAAACGCAAGGCAGTGCTTGACCAGCAGGCCGCTGTGCGCATTCTTTCTTCCTTTCTTTCGCTTGCGCCCCAAGACCGGAGACCCGCATGAAAACACTGTTGCGCGCGCTGGGCCTGCTGCTTTTGCTGGCCCTCGCAGGCGGAGGATGGGTGGCTTACGAGGCTCACACCTTCCTCACCACCGCACCGGAAACCCCAGGCCGCGATGTTTTTTTTGACGTTCCCGCCGGGGCGCGTCTGGCGCAGGTAAGCGCAGGGCTGGTCAAGCAGGGGGTTGTGACCGACGCCCGCAAGCTCGACCTGCTGGCCCGCTATAAAAAATGGGAAAACCGCCTCCAGGCTGGCAGATTCGCTCTCAATACCGGCTGGCTGCCGGAAAAGGTGCTGGACGAACTGGTCAACGGGCACCCCGTGCTGTACCGCGTCACCGTGCCGGAAGGCCTCACATGGTGGCAGACGGGCAAGGTGCTGGAAGAAGCCGGGCTTGTGGTTTTTGACGACTTTCGCAAGGTCGTGACCGACCCGGACTTTCTGCGCCATTACGGCATCCCCTTTGCCACGGCTGAGGGTTTTTTGATGCCGGATACGTATCTGCTCAAAAAGAATGACGTTGTCGATCTGGCGCAGGCCAAGGCCGTTGCCGGGCGCATGGTGGACAACTTCTGGCGCAAGACCGCCAGCGTGTGGCCCGATGGCAAAAAACCGGGGCCGAGCCAGACCGAACAGCTCAAAACTTGGGTTATCCTTGCTTCCATTGTGGAAAAGGAAACAGGCATAGACGCAGAACGCGCCCGCGTGGCCGGGGTCTACCAGAACCGCATTAACAAGGGCATGCTGCTCCAGGCCGACCCCACAGTGATTTACGGCCTTGGCCCCAACTTTGACGGCAACCTGCGCCGCCGCGATCTGGACGATCCCAACAACCTTTACAACACCTATCAGCGCCCCGGCCTGACGCCAGGCCCCATCTGCTCGTTCGGCGCAGCGGCCCTTGCCGCAGCCGTCCGCCCCGAGGCGCACAACTATCTGTACTTTGTGGCGAAATTTGATGGTGGCGAGCATGTTTTTTCCACCAACCTCAATGACCACAACAAGGCCGTGCGGCAGTATCTGCAAAACCGCCGCAATGCCAAGCCCGCCGCGCCCGACGCGCGCTGAGGAGGCCCCTGTGAAGTACCTCATCGTTGAAGACTTTTCTGGTCAGGAAGTGCCTTTCATCTTTCCGCGCCGCGTAGACCACAGTGACATGCGCGAACAGTTGCCCTACAGCCGCGTTGTTTCCGCCGGTTTTGTGGAACTGGGGCCAGAAGGTTTTGCCTGCTCCGGCGGCAACCCCGAGCTGCAACTCAAAGCCCGGCCAGAGGCAGACGCAGCCATCATTGCCGAGGCCCTGCGGCAACGCTGACAGCGCCTGGCGCAAGGCAATCCCTGCCGACACCCTATGGAGCGCAAGCATGCCCAAGCCGCAGCCGAGCATACCCGGCCTTGTCATAGGCGGCACGGGCAGTAATGCGGGCAAAACGACCTTTACCCTGTCCCTGCTCTGCGCCCTTCACGCTCGCGGGCTCATGGCACGCGCTGCCAAGACCGGGCCGGATTATATTGATGCGGCCTTTCATGCGGCGCTGACAGGCCAGCCCGCAGCTAATCTGGACACATGGATGTGCCGGGAAACCGCGCCGTCCCCTGCCGAACACCCGCTACCCGCAGGACGCATCCCCAGAGGGTTGGGACGCGTTTTTGAACGCATGTCCACAGGCTTTTCCCAGCATGAGGACGCGGGCGGCGCAAAGGCCGAGACAAATCCTTCCGCCAAGCCAGACCTGCTGGTGGTGGAAGGAGCCATGGGACTCTATGACGGAGGGCACCGTGGAGCGGGCAGCACTGCGCATCTGGCCTCCCTGCTGGGTCTGCCCGTGCTGCTGGTGCTCAACGCAGGCGGTATGGGGCAGTCCATTGCCGCGCTGGCAGAGGGATTTTTGCATCACCGCCCCGCATGGGCAGGAGGCCTGTCTGTCCGTTTTCTTGGCATGGTGTGCACCCATGTGGGCAGCGCCCGCCACGCCGATCTGCTGCGCCAGTCATTGGCACCCGTGACCAAGAGCGCTGGCGTGCCCCTCTTGGGCCTGCTGCCCCGGCAGGGTGCGCCGGAACTTCCCTCCCGGCATCTGGGGCTAGTGGAAGCGCGCGAGGCCCTGCCTGCGGTGGACAGGCAAGCCCTGACCCAGTGGGTTGAGCAGCACTGCGACCTGAACCGCATGCTCAAGTTGGCAGGCGTGCAGACGCCACGGCTGGCAGTCGATGCAGACAAGTCCGGCGCATCTGTGCCGGAAGTTGCCCGGCAAGCGCGATTATCCGAGGCACATGAGCCGCCGACAGACAGATTTTTCCCCCTTTCAGACGCACAAACGCAGCACCCACCTCGCCCCCAACGCAAGCGCAGGCCTGTTGTGGGCCTGGCATGGGACGAGGCTTTCAGCTTTTGTTATGCGGATCTGCCTGCCGTGCTGCACGAGCTTGGCGCGCGCATTGTCGCCTTTTCTCCACTGCGGGACGCCGCGCCGCCAGCCGAATGTTCTGGCCTGTACTTTCCCGGTGGCTACCCGGAACTGCATGCCCCCCGGCTCGCGGCCAACACGGCCATGCACGCCGCCCTGCACGGGCTGGCTGCACGCGGCATGCCCATGTACGGTGAGTGCGGGGGCTATATTTACCTTATGCAGTCCGTGCAGGTTGCAGGGCAAAGCCATGCCATGAGCGGCCTCCTGCCACGCAACTGCGCGCTTGGCGCAAGCAAGGCGGCTCTGGGCTACCGGGCCGCGCAGGCCGCGCCAGACTGGCCCGCGCTCAACCAGTCTGCAACCCGGCCCCTGTGGGTACGCGGGCACGAATTTCACTACGCGCAGGAAGAAGAAATACCCTTACCCTCTCCATGCCGTCCCCTGTGGAAGCTCTACGACAGCCAGGGCCGTTTTTTACGGGATGAAGGCTGCCGCCTCGGATCTGTCGCCGGATCATGGTTGCACTGCTATCCCGAAGGCTCCCGCCGCTTCTGGCGCGCATGGCTGCGCACTTGCGCCGCCCACCTTTCAGACACACGCCCTTGAGGATTTTATGGTTCACAACTCCACAGACAAAACCAGCGTTGACCTTGACCCGGCCTGCACACCCGCCGAGATTGAAAACCGCTCTTTCACCATCATAGATGCGGAAATTCCCGAACCGCGAGCCTTTAGCGGCTCACTCTGGCAGGTGGCCCGCCGCTGTGTCCACACCCTTGGCGATACGGATATCGTGGACGACCTGAGGCTGAGCGCCCAAGGCCTTGAAGCTGGCGTGAACGCCCTGCTCGCGGGCTGCACCGTGTATACTGATACCCGCATGGCCGCCGCTGGCCTGCCCATGCGCCGCCTTGATCCGCTGGGGGTAACGGTGACGCCCCTCATGGCGCTGCCCGGTCTTGCGGAGCTTGCCGCCAGCCGGGGTACCACACGCTCCCGCGCCGGGCTGGAGAGTATTGCGCAGGACATGGGCGGCAACATTGTGGTCATCGGCAATGCACCCACTGCCCTGCTGGGGCTTCTGGACGTGCTTGCGCAAGGCGCGCAGCCGCCTGCCCTCATAGTGGGTATGCCTGTGGGTTTTGTGAATGCGGCGCAGTCAAAGGAACTTCTGCGGCAAAGCCCCTGGCCCCACTTTACCCTGCTGGGCCGCAAGGGCGGCTCCGCCGTTGCGGCGGCCTGCATCAACGCGCTGGCGGACATTGCTCTTGCGCAGCGCGGCCTCACTCGGGTTGCGGCTCTTTAGATAAAGCACCGGGTAGCGGCTCTTTTCAGCAATAGTCTGAATCCTGGCTGGTTATTGAAAATGGGCATTCCCTGAACATGAACAAGTTCAGGGAATGCCCATCAGCTTTTGGCGGCTAAACCTTGGCGGGGACAGTCACACGGGCACGCGCTGCCATCTTTGCAGGTTTGAACTTGGACAATTCTTGCTATTTTTTTCATAGCGCGCTATTCATTCCATAGCGCGCGCAAGAACACTCACCCTTGCTTGCAGTTTCGCAAACCCTCGGAGCGTAAGCCGCAAGATCAAACGACAAGGAGCAAACCATGCCCGTCATCACCATAGCCATGCACAGCACAACGGAAGAAGTGAAGAAGAACCTGATTGAAGGCCTGACCGCAGCCGCAGTGGCGGCTACGTCCGTTCCGCAAGAAAAGTTCGTGGTATTTGTTGAGGAATACGCAACCGATGCCATCGGTCTGGGAGGCCGGACGCTCAAGGCCATCAAGGCCGCGCAGCAGTAGTCTGCGGCCCGATTATGCAGGAATCCCTGGGGGAGGCGGCTACGCGAGCCTTTTGCTGAGCAGTTCGCTCCAGCGTTCGGCCTCCTCCGGGGCCACTTCCATAGCCCAGGTGATGGCCCAGGCTCCAAATGGCTCCAGAAGGAGGCTCAACTCCACGCCCATGTCTGTCAGGGCATAGCCGTCATTGGTGGTGCACACGAGCTTTGCCTCGCGAAGTTCTTTCAAACGGCTGTTGAGCACCGCCGGGGATATGGATTCGCAGGCCTCCTGCAAGGCGCGGAATGTGGCCGGGCCCTTGCGCAGTTGCCAGATAACGCCCATGGCCCACCGCTTGCCCAGCAGGTCAAACAGCGCCATGAGCGGCACGCCGCTGCGGGAACCGCGAACAGGTTTACCTGGTGTGGGTATGCTCATTCTTCCGCCGCTTTAGCGCTGAACAATATGGTGCCATATCTGCAATTAACCTTGCTTGCGGGGCTTTTCAGCCTCATCTGCTGCGGAAGCATCCGCGGAGGCATCAACGGGCTTTGACGCATCTGCGGGGCTGGCTGCGCTGCCCGCAGGGCTTGCGTCAGCCGTATCTTCAGACGGATTTGCCGTGTCGGGGCTGATAATTTCCGCATCGGTCACATCGTCATCATGACCTGCGGTTCCATTGCGGTCAGCAGCGGCATCACCCGGTGCAGCTTCGGCGTCAAGGGCCGGGGGCAAGGCCTGTGCCTCGACCACATGCCCGCCAAGAGCCAGACGCTGCACCTCGTTTTGCGGCAGGGGTATGCAGCCCTTGTCCACCAGTACGATGCCCGTGCGTTCCAGCACTTCGCGCCGGTACTCATATTCCTGCTGCATGCGGTGATGCCGGTACACAAACCAGCGGTGCACCAGATAGCATACGGCAATAAGAGCGGCCAGACTGCCCGCAATCCAGGGGATATATTCGGCCAGCGCGCCGCCAAGGCGCATCAGGGCAGAGAAAGCCCCGTCCACAAAAAACAGTCCCGCGCCCAGCAGCATGATGCCCAGAAGCAAAACCACCGTGGGCGCATTGCGGATTATGGCATAGAAACGGCGCAGCCGTTCGGGAACCTGTTCATCGTCAGCAGTCTGCCCTGAACCCTGCCCGCCCTGTATGCTGTCCTCGCGTCCCAGATAGCGTGAAACCCAGGTGCCGGAGAGGTGGACAATGAGCATCAACCCCACAGGGGCCAGCACCGCGGCCACGGCCCAGCCAAACCAGGGAAAGCGCGCCAGCGGCGGGCCGCCGGGAACATCCGGCGCGGCATGCATGACGCCGTAAAAAAAAGAAATGCCGCCAACAATCATCTCTACAAAAAAGATGGCGACCATAAGATATATGAGCGCGTCCTTGTACGGGCCAGCGTACCAGGCTGCGCGATCCTGACGGCGGCCTTTATCCGCAGAAGATGCGGACTTGCCTTGCGTTTCGGATCCTTTATTCTCTGCTTTCTGCATTCGTTACCTCGGTCCCCAAAACATACGATGCGGCGCTTTTTCCCGCAAGCCCCCATACCCCGAAACAAGGATTTCACCGTGGCGCGCCGCTCTTGCCCAGAACGCGCATCTGGCTTACTTTGCCTGCATGCACACTGGGAGGTTCTCATGCATGTTCTGGTAACAGGCGCAGCGGGCTTTATTGGATACCATCTTTCCCAACGGCTTCTGGCCGATGGGCACAGCGTGGTGGGCGTTGATAATTGCAACGACTATTACGATGTGCAACTAAAAAAAGACCGTCTGGCCCAACTTGCCGCCATGCCTGAGGCGCAGCGCTTCCGCTTTGAACTTCTGGACATGGCCGATGGCCCGGCAATGGCCGCCCTGTTTGCCCGCGAAGGATTTACCCATGTGGTCAACCTTGCGGCGCAGGCTGGCGTACGATACAGCCTCCAGAACCCGGAATCGTACCTCAATGCCAACCTGCTGGGCTTTGGCCATATTCTTGAAGGTTGCCGCCAGAACAAGGTGGGGCATCTGCTTTTTGCCTCGTCTTCTTCCGTGTATGGCATGAACACGGCACGGCCCTACAGTGTGCACCATAATGTGGACCACCCGGTCAGCCTGTACGCCGCCACCAAGAAAAGCAACGAACTGATGGCCCATTCCTACAGCCATCTGTTCCGCATTCCCTGCACGGGATTGCGCTTTTTTACGGTATACGGCCCATGGGGCAGGCCGGACATGGCCCTGCACCTGTTCACCACCGCCATTGTGCGCGGCGAACCCATCAAGGTGTTCAATGAAGGGCGCATGCGCCGCGACTTTACCTATATCGACGACATCATCGAAGGCGTGGTGCGTCTGCTGCCCTTGGCCCCGCAGCCCGACCCGGACTTTGACCCTGAAAATCCCAACCCCGCCAGCAGCTCCGCGCCCTGGCGCATCTACAACATAGGCAACAACAATACGGTGGAACTCAACGATTTCATCAGCACCCTTGAAGACGCCCTTGGCATGAAGGCCCGCAAGGAGCTTCTGCCCATGCAGCCGGGCGATGTTGAATCCACCTGGGCCAATATTGACGACCTCACCGCCGCCACCGGCTTTGCCCCTTCCACGCCTCTCAGCGAGGGTATAGCCCGCTTTGTGGCCTGGTACAAAGAGTATTATAAAATATGAATGACACTTTCTCCACTTCTGCGGATCATCTGAACATATCCGCCCCCACGCCCGCCCGGCCCGAAATTCTGGCTCCGGCGGGCGACGCGCCTTCATTCCTGGCCGCTCTTGCCGCCGGGGCAGACGCCATCTATCTGGGCCTCAAGCATTTTTCGGCCCGCATGCAGGCAGAAAACTTTGGCCTGACGGAACTTTCACGCCTGACAGACCTTGCCCATGCGGAAAACGCGCGCGTTTACGTGGCCATGAATACCCTGGTCAAACCCAACGAACCGGCTCAGGCCTATCGGCTGGCGGCGCGCCTTGCCCGTCAGGTCAGGCCCGACGGGCTTATCGTGCAGGATCTGGCAATGCTGGATCTGGCGCGTCAGGCTGGTTTTGAGGGCGGGCTTTTTCTTTCCACCCTTGCCAACCTCACCCATCCGGAAAGCCTGTTGCAGGCCAAAAAACTCGGCGCCAACCGTGTTATCCTGCCGCGCGAGCTTTCCATTGACGAAATCCGCACCATGGGCGAGGCCTGCCCCGAAGGCCTTGACCTTGAATGTTTTGTGCACGGCGCGCTGTGCTACTGCGTGTCTGGCCGTTGCTACTGGTCGAGCTACATGGGCGGCAAAAGCGGCCTGCGGGGCCGCTGCGTGCAGCCCTGCCGCCGCGTGTACCGTCAGGGCGGCCCCGCTGCCATTGCGCTTGTGCGCAATGCGGAACGTGAGGAACAGGACCGCATGCGCCAGGAACAGTCCCGCATGGACATTGCCCGCAAAAACCGCACCGGGCGTGATGGGCGTGACCCACGGGCCGGACGCGGCAGGCCGGACGACCGCAGAAATGAATCCTTTGACGCGCCACGCCGCCCCTCCTCGCGCGGGCAGGTGCGCGGCAAGGAGCACAACGGCCGCTGGTTCTCCTGCCTCGACCTTTCGCTGGACGTGCTGGCAAAAACCCTGCTGAACATCCCCCACCTTGTGTCGTGGAAGATCGAAGGCCGCAAAAAAGGCCCCCACTACGTGTATCACGTGGTCACGGCCTACCGCATGCTGCGCGACAATCCCGGCGATGCGCAGGCCCGCAAGGCTGCCGAAGAAATTTTGCAGATGTCCCTGGGGCGGCCCTCCACGCGCGCGCGCTTTTTGCCGCAGAAGGATCACACCATCCCCACCACCCCGGACGGTCAGACCAGTTCCGGTCTGCTGGCGGGCAAGATTCGCATCGAGCCTGAAGGCGGCGTGACGCTCAAGCCCTTCTTTGAACTGCTGCCGCAGGATTACCTGCGAGTGGGCGTAGAAGACGAGCGCTGGCATGCCACTTTGCCCGTAACCCGGCGCATTCCCAAGGGCGGCAGCCTTACCATGCGCCTGCCCAAGCACAAGACGCCCAAGGCTGGAACGCCCGTCTTTCTTATTGACCGACGCGAACCAGAACTCATGCGCATCATCAAAAGCTGGCAGGCGCGCCTTGAGGCCATGCCCTCCCGCCCCAGCAAGGCGGTGGAAAGCGACCCGCGTCTGCCCAAACCCATCAAGGCCAAAACCCGGCCCGACATGTATGTGCGCTCAAGCGTGCCCCACGGCAAGGAGACCCGCACTGGCCGCAGCCAGTTGCAGGCCCTCTGGCTTTCGGCGCGCAGCGCCGAGCTATCGCGCACGGTTGCCCCGCGCATGTGCTGGTGGCTGCCTCCTGTTATATGGCCTGATGAGGAAGAAACCATCCGCCGCTCCATCGGACGGCTGTGGCGCGACGGCGCGCGGCATTTTGTGTGCAACGCTCCGTGGCAGCGCGGCTTGTTCCCCGAGCAGCTTGAAGAAAACGCCGACCTGCTGGCAGGGCCTTTCTGCAACGCGGCCAATGCCTCGGCCCTTGGCATACTTGCCAGTATGGGATTTTCGGGCGCTTTTGTTAGCCCTGAACTGGCGCAGGAGGACATGCTGGCCCTGCCCGCGCAAAGCCCCCTGCCGCTTGGCGTCGTGCTTTCCGGCTACTGGCCCGTGGGCATCAGCCGTTTCGGCCTGCTGGGCGTCAAACCCAACGAACCCTTCCTCAGCCCCATGGGCGAACCCTTCTGGGCGCGGCAGTACGGCGGCAACATCTGGATTTATCCCGGCTGGCCGCTGGATATCACCGCCAAAAGGCAGGAACTGCTCTCGGCGGGATACGGTTTCTTTGCGCACATGCAGGAAAATCCGCCAGCTTCCGTGCCCGAAATGCGGCGCAAGAGCCTGTTCAACTGGGAAGGGGATTTGCTGTAAGGGGCGTGCCGCCCCTAACTCCGGGCGGCTGACCGCATTCGCAGCATCCTGACACATACTTGCGGGCCGCCGACAGAACATGGTTTCTGACGGCGGTCCTTTTTCCGGCGCAGGAAGCCCAATGCACACGGATGAACACTTTTACAACGCCCGACAGCTTTTTCCACGCGGGCTTGAGCAGCCGGAAGGCAGCCTGCGCTTTGGCGCGGACGCCCTCCTGGTGGCTGCCTTTGCCGCTCGCTATGTGGAAAGCCTGGCCGCGCCACGTCAGGCGCATCTGACTGCGGCAGAGCTTGGCTGTGGCTGCGGGGCTGCTCTGCTGGGGCTGGCCTTGCGTTGCGTTGGCATTACCGGGCTGGGGCTGGACAGGGAAGGGCCGCTCGTGCAGGCCGCCACGGCCAATGCCGCGCGCCTTGGCTTGACAGACAGGCTGCGCTTTGCCGAAGCTGATCTGGCCGACAGAAAACGCTTGTCAGAGCTGGCAGGCACAACAGGCGGCTGCCACGCCGGGGGGGTTGATCTGGTTCTGGCAAATCCGCCCTATGGAGTAGCCGGGAGGCCCTCGCCCCGCCATATACGGGAACGAGCGCTGCGTGGCGCACAGGGCGAGGAAAGCCGGGAATACGCGCTCCAGCTATTCTGCCGCGCTGCGGCCGCGCTGCTGAGACATCAGGGCTGTTTTTGCTGTATCTATGACGCTCCGGCCTTGCCGCAATTGTGCGCTGCCTTGAACGATGCGGGCCTTGGGCTGCGCCTCCTGCTGCCCGTCAGAACGCACAGGGCAAAACCCGCATTGCGGATTCTGGCTCTGGCCCGCAAGAATACCGCGCACGAAACCGTGATTCAAACGCCGCTGACGCTGCACACCGGGGCATCCACCAATGACAACTCAGGAACCAGCAAGGTCACAGGCGGCGGCAAACTTGGGCCTCGGTGGTCTACACAGGCGCTGCGCTTCTGCCCCTGGCTGGCCTGACGCAGGCTTTGCTGTGATCAATCCCGCACAGATTCCATCCCCACAGGGTGAATTATGAATTTTATAGCTGATCTGCACATCCATTCCCGTTTCTCGCGCGCCACAAGCAAGGCCCTCAATCCTCGTCATCTGGCGGCCTGGGCGCGCTGCAAAGGTATCAACGTACTGGGCACCGGGGATTTTACACATCCCCAGTGGCGGGCGGAACTGGCGGAGCAGCTCGTGCTGGACGAAACTACGGGACTGTACAGGCTGGCTGTGGAGCCGGAAACTCTGGATTTTATGGACTCCAAGGCTGGTCCCGGCATGCAGGAATCCGCCGACCCGCTGTTTCTGCTGCAGACGGAAATCAGCTCCATCTACAAACGCGGCGGCAAGGTGCGCAAGGTGCACAACCTTGTGTTTGTGCCTACTCTGGAAGATGCGGAGCGCCTTTCGTTGCGGCTGGCGCAGATCGGCAACCTTAATGCCGATGGCCGCCCCATCCTGGGGTTGGACTCGCGCGACCTGCTTGAAATCATGCTAGAATGCGCGCCCGGTTCAGTGATGATCCCCGCCCATGTGTGGACGCCCTGGTTTGCGCTTTTCGGCTCCAAGTCAGGCTTTGACAGGCTTGAAGACTGCTACGGCGATCTTTCGGAACACATTTTTGCGCTGGAAACGGGCCTTTCGTCCGACCCGGCCATGAACCGCCTGATCAGCAGGCTTGACGGCTACGCTCTTGTGTCCAATTCGGACGCGCATTCCGGGGCCAACCTTGGGCGCGAGGCCAATCTGTTTGCGGGCCGCCCCAGCTATGCGGGCATGTTTGCGGCCCTGCGCGCCTCTGCCCGGCGCGAAGACCAGAGCAATCTGGACTGCCGTTTTCTCGGCACCATGGAATTCTATCCTGATGAAGGCAAATACCACCTTGACGGGCACCGCGCCTGCAACGTGGTGCTGGAACCTAAAGAATCGCTGGCTCTTGGCAACATCTGCCCGGTCTGCGGCAAGCCGCTCACGGTCGGCGTGCTGCACCGGGTGCTGGAACTGGCAGACAGGGAAACCCCGCCGGAGTTACCGCACGAACCGGAAGTGCGCCCGCTGATTCCGCTGGCCGAAGTCGT
Source organism: Desulfovibrio desulfuricans (assembly GCF_024460775.1). Lineage (NCBI taxonomy): Bacteria > Pseudomonadati > Thermodesulfobacteriota > Desulfovibrionia > Desulfovibrionales > Desulfovibrionaceae > Desulfovibrio > Desulfovibrio desulfuricans. The sequence goes on from NZ_JANFYZ010000009.1 coordinate 92,960, forward strand.
GGGCGAAATACTTGGCGTTGGCCCGGCATCGCGCCGGGTGCAGGAGCGTTACAGCAGCCTGTTGCGCGAGCTGGGGCCGGAGCTGGATATCCTTTGCCGCCTGCCGGAAGCCGACATTCGCGCTCACTGGGAGCCGCTGGGTGAAGCAGTGGCCCGCATGCGGCGCGGGCAGGTCTACCGCGAGGGAGGCTATGACGGCGAATACGGCACGGTAAGGGTTTTCTCCCCGGAGGAACTGGCCGATGCGCGCGGTACCCTGCCGGGTGTAAAGGCTCCTGCCAAACGAGGGCGCAAAAAAGCTGAACCCCTTGAATTTGCAACTGCGCAGACAACTGCCGGGCAGCCCGCATCCGTGCGCGTGCGTCGGGCCAGCCTCCCCCTTGCGGGTGATACCAACGCAGAAGCCACAAGCAATTTTTCTGCGGTAAAATCCGCAGCTAAAACTGACACATCTGCGCAGGCCTTTGCCTATTCTGACGAGCAGCAGACGGCGCTTGCAGCCGGCTCCGCGCCCGTGCTGGTGCTGGCTGGCCCCGGCGCAGGCAAAACCCGTGTGCTGGTAGGCCGCCTGCAATGGCTTGCGGAACAGAGCGCGGACATGCGCAGGGTGCTGGCTGTCACCTTTACGCGGCGCGCTGCGGATGAACTGAGGGAAAGACTGTCCAAGGCCTTTGATGGAGGCGCGCAAACTGCGCTGCCGCAGTGCGACACGCTGCACGGCATGGCCTGGGCGGCCCTGCGCGCTGCCAGCGCGGACAACCCCCCGCTGTTGCTTGGCGAGGATGCCGCGCTCAATTTGTTCCGTCTGGCAAATCCGGAACTGGAAAAGCGTGATGCGCGCAAGCTTTGGGATGCCCTTGCCCTGGCGCGTGAGGGCGGTCTTCTTGCCCAGGAGTCTACTCAAAGCCCTCTGGCCCGAGCTGCTGCCAACTACGCTGCGCGCAAGAACATGGGGCAGCGCTATGTGGATTACGCCGACCTTCTGGACTGGTGGCTGGAGCACGCCCGCGCCCTACCCGAAAACGAGCGTCCGCAGCACGTGCTGGTAGATGAAGTGCAGGATCTTTCCTCTGTGCAGCTTGCCATTGTTCGAGCCTTGCTGCCTGCGGATGGGCATGGATTTTTCGGCATTGGCGACCCGGATCAGGCCATTTACGGATTCCGTGGCGTCACGGGCCAAAGCGAAGCCAGTCTGCGCGCCTGCTGGCCGGGGCTGAACGTCTTCCGCCTTGGGCAGAGCTTCCGTTCCAGCCAGAGCGTACTGGATATGGCCCGCAGCCTTTTGCACCACAATGGGCAGTGCGGCCCATTGCTGGCCGCGCAATCCCTCACGGCTGAACTGCGGCTCTTTTCCGCTCCCGATGAGCGCACCGAGGCCCGCTGGGTAGCAGAGCGGGTTCGACATCTGCTGGGTGCAACGGCCCACACCTTGCTGGATCACAGCAAGGGGGACGATCTGCACGGCCTGGCCGGAGCACTGGCACCGGGCGACATTGCGGTTCTTGTGCGCCTGAAAGCGCAAATTCCCCCCCTGCGTGCGGCCCTTGAACAGGCGGGGATACCATGCGCCGCGCCCTCACAGGATGGATTCTGGCAAGACGCCGCCTGCGCCCGCCTGTTGAGCCTGCTAGGCGCCCATTGCGGTTTTGCGCATGTATCTACCGAGGATCAGGGTCAACAGGATACCTTGCCGCAGAACTGGGCATCGGCAGAGAGCCTGCCTGCTCCGGAGCATATGCTGCCCTGGCTTGCCGAACAGCCCTGGGCGGGGGAAGTCTTTACCGGCAGCCGCCCCTGGCGCGAACTGTGCCGCCTGTGGAACCAGAGCGGCCACTGGGCGGGCTTTTTTGAGCAACTGGCATGGCTTCAGGAGGCCGAGCTTGTGCGCGCCAAGGCCGAGAGTGTGCAGATTCTGACCTTACACGCTTCAAAGGGGCTTGAATTTCAGGCTGTTTTTCTACCGGGGCTTGAAGACGGTCTTTTGCCTTTGCGGCGTGAACTTCTGTTCCCTGCCGCGGATGCCGCAACCAGCAGCACCCAAAGAGAGGCCGACGAGGCCGAGGAGCGCCGTTTGCTGTACGTGGGGCTTACGCGTGCCGCACGGGCGCTGTTTCTCAGCCATTGCGCCCAACGCTCTCTTTATGGGCGCACCCTGCATTTGCAGCCCTCGCCCTTCATGAGCCAGATATGCGAATTTTGCCGGCACAGCACCCTTGCAACACGCACTCGCAAGGAACAGAAACAGATCAGCCTGCTCTGATTCCCTCCCCCGATCTACGCCACCGATGGCAGGATCAAGGGCGCAAAAAAAGCGCCATTGGCGCTTGCGCTTTTGCAGAATTGATTTCGATCCGATGTGGGGAGAGGCATTCAAACGGGCTACAGGTTGGACATAGGAGCATTGTACCAGCCTTGCCCCTGATCTGAGGGCATGGGAACAAGGGCGCAACAGGCTGTCCGGCCTGACAAACGCCACACCCGGCAAAACTGCTCAAGAGTGCGCCACAATGTGACGCAAAAAAGCCGCTTATTCTTCCAGCCAGGAGTCGTCTTCAAGCACCTTGTAACCGCGCACGATGAGGTACACCACGCCGTCCGCTTCTTCCATGATGCCTGATACTTCCACGGGCACGCTGACCTCGTCATCCAGGTCAACCCCGGCGCCGCGCGGCACAATGCGGTATTCCACATCATCCTGCACAACAGCGACACGGGCCTGGCGCGCATCCACAGAGCGCGGCACTGCCGCGACATAACCTCTGACAGTAATGGGACTCTTGTTCATAAGCTCTAACATTGCCTTTCAATGCCGGTTTTTCTCGCCTATAGCTCCTTTTATTTTCTGACGCAAGCATCCCTGGCTCTTTGCCGCGTTTTTTTGACGCGCTTCGGCTCCGCACGCCTGAAGACCTTGTTACAGGCCGTTTTTTTTCATCAGTTCATACCAGTGTCCACGTGAAATACCTGCCACTTCCGAGGCTTTTCGCACGTCTTCCGCGCACATGTCCCAAACCTGTCGCACGTAGGCTTTTTCAGCCTGCGATTTCCATTCACGCAGGCTCGGCGGTTTTTGCCCAAGCGCGTCATTTACCAAAAACCCGTTTTCCTGGGTAGTTATCCCCGCGCCGTCGCTGCCGTGCAACACGCCGTTCTCTTTGCCCGGCGGCACTGCCCCCTGCCCCATGCGACGCCGTACGGAGTCCACGCGCATACGCGTGGGGAGATGCGCAGGCAGGATCAGATCGCTTTTTCCCGCCGTGAGGCATGCCCGCTCAAGACAATGGATCAGTTCGCGCACATTGCCGGGCCAGGCATACTCCAGCAGCACATCCAGCGCCTCGTTGGAAAGGGTTTTTTCCGGCTGATCACTGCCCAGGCAAAAGCGCGCAATGGCCTGCCGCGCCAAAGCGGGGATTTCATCAAGCCGCTCGCGCAACGGCGGAATCACAATGGTGAGGCCTTGCAGCCTGTAGAGCAGGTCTGCCCGGAAGCTGTTTTCCTTGGCCATGTGCTCCAGATTTTTATTGGTGGCGGCCACCAGCCTGAAATCACTGCTGACCTCGCGTACCTCGCCCACAGGGCGAAAACGCCGCTGTTCCAAGGCTCGCAAAAAGACCCCCTGCATGGGCTGAGGCAGGTCACCCACTTCACCCAGAAACAGCGTCCCTTTGTCTGCCGCAAGCAGCAACCCTTCGCGCGCCCTGTCCGCACCGGTGAACGCGCCGCGGCTGTGGCCGAACAAATGGCTTTCCACCAGAGTTTCTGGCAGCGAGGCGCAGTCAACCGTTATAAACGGCCTGGCTGCCCTTGCGCTGTTACGAAAGAGCGCCCGGGCAAAGAGTTCCTTGCCTACGCCGGTTTCTCCCAGCAAAAGCACGTTTACTTCGCTTTTTGCGGCCTGCGCCAACAGCTTGAGAGCGCGGCTCATGCCGGGGCCGCTGCCAAGGATATGCCCGCTGTCCACATCCAGAGCTTCTGATACTGGAGTGCGGTTTTGTCTGAATTGCAGAATCTGCCGCAAACACTGCTCAATATCGCGCATCTGCAAGGGCTTGGTGAGAAATTCCCATGCTCCGGAGCGCAAGGCGGCCTCGGCATTGTCGCCGTCGCCGTTGCCGGTGATGACCACCACATCCGGCGCACCGGGCAGGTGTGCAAAATCAGCCTGATATTCAAGCCCGTTTCCATCTGGGAGCCATACGTCCAGCAAGACCACATCTACTGGCTCACTGACCATGCGCAGCGCCTCCTGAATGGAAGCGGCCAACAGGGTTTCGTGCCCCATGCGGTTGCAGACTACCTGCACCATTGTGCGCATCAGTCCTTCATCGTCCACCACAAGCACTTTGGCCATCAGCTAGTTCCCCCTGAGATCACGCTTCCGCCGATTTCTTGTCTGCGGGCTTTGCCGCACGTGCCAGACCAAAACCTTTTTGCTGGCACTCTGCCCACTAGGCGGTCTTGCCCTGTTCCACACCTGCGGCGAGCACCTGCGCTGCTTCCTGCATTGCCGTACGTAATTTTTGCGCTTCTTCTGAAATAGTTGCTGATTGCGCGTCTTCAGTTGCTGTTGCAACTGCCCGCAGGTGGTCAAGTTTCATGATGCCTGCCGAATTTTTACAGGCATGGGCTGTGCGCCGCAGCTGCTCAAAATCACCCCTTGCAATGGCGGCATCCAGGGTTTGCAGACGTTCGTGAAGTGAGGTAGGCTGGAAAAAACGGACGCCATAGTTCATATCCATATGAGGAGGTTCT